>JAQIDB010000040.1 GCA_027858225.1 Candidatus Delongbacteria bacterium | reverse complement strand
GCTGGTGATACAGCTTTACTTTGCGGACTTGAAGATGTCATTGCAGGTGATATCATTGGTTCTGACCCTGAATTGCTAAAGAAACTTGAACTATGCAAATATACTGGTCTCAGCGATCCTTTACTTACGGTTAAACTCGAACCTGAAAGTGACTCTGATTTTTCTGCTCTTGTTACTGCTGTGAAAGAACTCTCTGAGGAAGATCCAACCTTAAGTTTTGTTTGGCTTAAAGATGAAAGAGAACTTCATATAAAAATCATGGGAAAGATCCAGGTTGAGATACTTGAGACAGTTTTCAAGCAGAGATTTGATCTTAATGTTACTTTCGGTGATCCAATCGTTATTTACAAAGAAACTCCTGCGAAAAGAGGTGAAGGATACGATGAATATACAATGCCGAAACCTTGCTGGGCAGTCGTCAGATTTGAGATAGAACCGCTAGAACGGGGAATAGGAGTTATCTATGAATCTAAGGTCGGTGTTGATAAAATAGCTGCAAAGTATCAGAATGAGATAAAAGCTACAATAGATGAGGCTCTTCAGCAGGGAATTTACGGCTGGCAGGTTACTGATCTGAAGATCACTCTCATAGGTGAAGAGGATCATGTGATTCATTCCAGACCGGGAGATTTTATTCTTGCTACGAAACTTGCTATCATGGATGGATTGACAAATACAGGTTGTAAACTGCTTGAACCAATACTTTCGTTCAAAATATCTGCACCTGAGGAAGCTTCCGGAAAGATCATCAGCAGTTTAATTGCTTTAAGAGCTGAAATCGGTTCTCCTGAGAATATTGATGGTAAAATTATAATAGATGGAAAGATACCTGTTGCTACTTCACTGGATTATTTGAATACTCTTAATTCTATAACAGGTGGCAAAGGAAAATATATAACACATTTCTACGGATATCAGGAAGTTCCTCTTGAACTTGGACAGACCATTCCATACAGAGGGATCAACCCTCAAGATAGATCGAAATATATATTGAAGCACCGAGGTGCGATAAAGTGAGACTAGATAATTCCGTAGGTTATGAATTTGTACAATAAATACATATAAAATATTTTTAATATTTAAAATTGATTCAAAAAGGAGTAAGTATGAGTAAAATATTTAATTTTTCTAATCATTGGGAGAATTGTTTTTTTGATCATTATAAATTCAAATCACTGTTCGATTATATTTCGGATAAAGAAACGCAAAAATATTATTCTTTAACTTGGTTAAAACATAATAAATTAGACAAAAAAGATAAAAGCACTATTGATGAAATAACAGATTCTTTTAGTAATGAAATAACAGAGACTTCACGTAAAATATGCAACCAAATGATTGTTTCTCTGTATTCACATTTTGAAGCAATTACAGAAGACATCGCAAAAGTAATTTTTATTAACTATCCTGATAATATACTCAAATATATTAAAGTATATTCGGATTACGAAGCTTCTTTACAATTTTCATTACAAGAGTTTATTAGGATCGAAGATAAAGAGGAATATTTAGAGATACTATCAGAAAGACTTTCTGGTACTATAACAAGTGGCATTCCAGAAAAAAGTATTGATAGGCTAAATTGTATAATTCCATTAAAATTAGATAGAGAAAAAACAATCATACTAAATGATATTCATGACATAAGAAATAGAATCATACATGAAAATAAAGTTTTTGATATTGATTTCACTAAACTCGATACTTATTACACTGCTGTTAGCTATTACCTCGAAGAATCCGCTAGAACTTTACACAATAATAATATCAAGATTATTGACAATGGTAATCTTCTCAATTTAATAAAAAAATAATCATTCAATAAATTAGAGTAATTCAAATTCAGAGTTATTAGTCATGACCAATTGGAAAACAATATTAACTTTTACTTACCCTCATGAAGCTCATCCTGTAAAAGCTTTATTGGACTCTCATCATATCCCGACTTTCCTTAAAGATGAAATGACAATACAGGCACATAATTTTTACTCATATGCATTGGGAGGAGTAAAGCTTCAAGTTCCTGAAGATAAATTTGAAAAAGCTTACATAATTCTGAAAGAATCTGGTTTTATTGTTGATAAGAAAGAACGGAAGAAAGATATAATTGAAGAAGTGAAACAGGATAAAAATACTAATTTAAACATTTGCCCATTTTGTAAGTCTGAAAATGTGTCTAAAGTTAAACATTCTTCTCAATTGATATATGTAATCTACCTTTTGCTAGGATTATTTCTACCTATATTTAGGAAATATTATAGATGTTATGATTGTGGGGGAAAATGGAAAATCGTAAAGAAATGATGCAAAGATACTGGATCTAAATGTGATGTAACCACCCCGAGCGACTTTGTCGCCCACCCCTCCACAGGAGGGGAATATAGTACAATTCCCCTCCTGTGGAGGGGTGTCAGTACAACTGACGGGGTGGTGGAACAATGTTCGAGTCTAATACATCAGCAACATCTCTGTTTGCCTTGACTTTTCGACACTTTACACCATTGTTTGCCTTGACTTTTCGACAGATTTGCTTAAATTAGGTATTATCCTTGATATGTAATGAATCAATTAGGAAATAAACAGTTCAGAATTTCAGAACACCAAAGCGTTTGTAACATTACTCAAATACTATTTTATTACTATTATTTTAAAAATAGTATTTACTTTATCTTAATTACAATAATGAAAAATAATTATGGACCCAAAACTAATCCTACCATATTCTGAACTCGAAAATTCATACAATGAATACGTTGATGAATGGGAAAGTTATAATGAACCTTTGGTTCCAGCAGCTACTATTAGAGGATTCCATACCTTTTCTGAATTATTAGAGAAATGGAGAGAAGAAACAACTGAAGAAATAAGGAAGAAGGATCTTGTTCCTTCAACTCTATATTTTTTAATCGATGAAAACGAAAAAATTCTTGGTGCGATACATCTCAGACATGAACTTAATGATTTCCTATTCAAACTTGGTGGTAACATTGGATACGGTGTTCGACCTACTGAAAGAAAAAAAGGTTATGCATCAGTTATGCTCAAGTTAGTCCTTGAAAAATGTAAAACTATGAATATGAAAAAAGTTTTAGTAACGTGCATTAAAGGAAATACCGCCTCTGCAAATACTATTTTAGCAAATGGTGGTGTTTTAGAGAATGAAGTTTATATACATAACAAAATGATGCAAAGATATTGGATCATTTTATGACAACTATTTCAATTAAAAAAGCAAAAGGTCACTATTTGACACTTTGATGTATTAAATTACCTGTGAATCGATATGGGGAATTCATGGGCAATCGAAAAATAATACGTTTAAAAGAATACGATTACACATTAACCGGTTATTATTATATTATAATTAAAATATTTAATAATTTATGTTTGTTTGGAAATATTAAAAAAGGAGTAATGCTCCCAAATATTGCCGGCATAATGATTGAAAATATATGGAATGAAATTCCCACATATTATAAGGGTTTCAAAATCCATGATCATATTATAATGCCAAATCATTTTCATGGTATTATTGAAATAAAACAATCATCCGTAGGGTCGGGCTCCCATGTCCGACCGGAAACGCATAATGATAAACAATATCCCATTCGAGCGGAAATTGAAAAAACAAAATTTTCACGAATATTTAAAACCCCGAAAACGAAATCAATTGGAAAACAAAACAATGTTGTACAAATTCGAAGTGGACAGACATGGGAGCCTGTCCCTACGGATAATACGATATCTTTGTTGGATTTGATGTGTCGATTTAAAACAATGACAACGAATAAATACATAAAAATGGTTAAACAA
Organism: Candidatus Delongbacteria bacterium; assembly: GCA_027858225.1. GTDB lineage: Bacteria > UBA4055 > UBA4055 > UBA4055 > UBA4055 > WTAK01. The sequence goes on along the minus strand of JAQIDB010000040.1, from coordinate 687 downwards.
AATCAATTGCCAAAATTTAATCGATTTTTATGGCAACGTTCATATTACGAACGTATAATTCGTAATAAATATGATCTTCACAGGATAAAACAATACATCCTAAACAATCCTAAGAAATGGTAATTGTCCTAAATAATTAAATAGATTATCTTCCATTACTTCCTTAAATTAAAACATGAATTTAAATTTATTATATGACAACTATTTTGATTTTCTTAGTCTATAGATAAAGACAATGGAGTTAAACATGAGAAAACTATTATTCCTGACAGCTATGATCGGCATTATCCTATTCACAAGCTGTGCAAAGAAAACTGAAGAAGTTGAACTAAATTACACTATCAAAGAGATCAATGGTCTTAAGGTCTATGCGAACAAAAATGTACCATCAGAAAAAGATCTTAAAGTTGAATTGAAAGAACTTTTTACTATCATAGGGTTTGAAGAAGATCAACCTGAAGAAAGGATAATTTCAATGCCTGTTGCACTTGATGCTGATCCTGAAGGCAACATTTATATTCTGGATGGTCAATCAAGAACAATTAAGAAATTTTCTAAGACCGGTGAGTTTGTAAAGAGTTTCTGCAGGCAAGGAACCGGTCCTGGTGAGATCAGAGATGGTATTGCAATGAATATTGTCGGAGATACAGTAGTTGTAGCGGATGATTCAGGTAGAAAACTTGTAAA
>JAQIDB010000038.1 GCA_027858225.1 Candidatus Delongbacteria bacterium | reverse complement strand
GAATATAATACAAAAAGCGAAGAATGATGGAATCGCAGAAGTTGTAACAGCCTCTAACATTGGCAAAATGACTTGAATACCCTACTTGTCTTGGCTTAACGCTTTTTGCCATGACCGTTGTGTTCAATTGAATGAGATATTATAAATTAAGAGTAATTATTACTAGGAATATAAGATGAAAGGTCAAGTATTTACAATAAACAAAATTCACTATGTAAATGGTATAGTTTATAAAGTAGCCGATAATAATGGTTGTTCGTTAATATATTTGGCAGAAAAATATACAGAAACAACTCCAAGCGGGAATGTAAAACATCCAATTGAACGCGTCAGCTCTCTAGCCAGATTTGCAGAAGGACTTGGTTTAATAACAATGAACAAAGAACGTGATTTAATAGCTGTTACTGCAATAGGTCAAAAATACGCAGATCTTCGCTCACAAAACAAATGGGAAATTACTAAAAAACAAAAAGAGGTATTAGGAAAATTTATTTTATCAGATTACTATAGATCAGAGACCATCTATGCGATTACCACCTTGTTCGAATTAATAAAAATGGAATACTCAGGAACTGAATTATCTCATAAATGGGCTGAAGAAATAAATAAAGATAGAGATTGGAATTCAGAAGTTACATACGAAGGATTTACCAAATTTGGAATTAATTATATTACTGAACTGGGTTTATTAGATATTGACGAGAAAGATTTATTAATTGTAGACATTTCAAAAGAACAGAAATATCAAAATGATTCAAATCGTGTTAAATCAATTACCTTACCTCCAGGAGAATTGCCTCGCCCTAAACCAAAAAACTATAGTGGCAATATTAAGTATTCTACAAATCCACGAAGAGCAAAAACAGCCTTAGAATCTTCAAGATTCAAATGCGAATTCAATGAAAATCACAATACTTTTCTTAATAAAGCTTCAAATGAGCAATATATGGAGGCCCATCATTTAGTTCCAATGAACAAGCAAGGTCTATTCTCTGTTGATATTGATGTACCTGAAAACATTCTTTGTATCTGCCCTACATGTCATAGAAAGATACACCATGCAGTTGACGAAGATAAATTGGATTTACTTTCTCTAGCTTTAAAAGATAGGAATGAAGCTTTGAGAAGTAGGGGGATTGAAATTGATATTGAAAAACTTAAAGATTTTTATAAGATTGATTAGAGAGAGTAGTTACGATGAGAAGGAAGATATCTCTTTCAACTGAACACAACATTAGCAAAATGACTGAATTACCCTACTTGACTTGACGCTCTCGCTTTTTGCTATGACCGTTGTGGGCAATAGTGATTATCGATAAGAATGGGTTATTGAGCTAAAAGATTAATGCTAGAAAAGTAATGATTAAGAATTATTATTTTTGAAAAGCTTAGATTTGGGATTATCTTTCTGCAATAGGATTAAAGAATTGTACACGAATATTAAGGGAGTTAAAATATGAAACATTTGTTACTTATAGTCATCTTGATTTTCTTCTCATATGCTTATTCGAAAACAATATTAGGTACCGCTGAATATGTTTACGGTGATGCAGAGACTTTACTTGATGCTAAGGCTAAGTGTATGAGTCTGGCAAAGCAAGATGCTATTGAAAAATTCGCAACATTCATAAGCAGTGAATCTGTTGTCCGTAACTATGTAACTGAAAGAAGTGAAATAGTAACGAATGCACAGGGTTTGATCACTAATATAAAGGTTGTTGAGGAAAATATTGATAAAGCTACTTCAAGAATATTTTATAAGATAAGTGCAGAGATAGATGAAGAAAAGATATTAGCTATTTATGAAGAGAAGGAAAAACTCAGACTTGAAAATGTTGAAGCTGAACGATTGAAACAAGAGCAAAGGCTTGAAGCTGATCGTAAAGCACAAGCAGATAAGCTAGAACACGATAGAAAAATGGCAGAAATACAGTACAAAACTAAGGAAATGGAAAGTTCTATGTTTCTGAACACTAAGGATAAAAGGTTTTGGAGTAAGCAGAAATGGATTGCTCTTGGTGCTTTTGTTGGTTCTGCAGGACTGGGTACTTATTTTAATTATCAGGCTGATTCTTATTATGATAGCTATCAAGCTGCTACAAATACAACATCTGCAATAGATAATTATGAAAATGCTAATTCATATAAAGATTACAAAAATGTAACTTATTCGGTGTCATTAGTTCCATTGGGATATTTTTTCTACTCGTGGTACAAGGAAAGTCAATACTAACATTTAGGGTATACAAATGAAAAAGTTTATTGCTATTATATCAACAATTATTCTATCACTAATTCTATGGGCTTGTTCGGACTATGAACATACAAATCCATTCCATCCTGATTCGGGTGATATTACTCCTTTACAAACTTTAGCACTTGAAACTCAGAAAGTGGATCATATACAGGTCATCTGGGATTCTGATTACTAAATGAGGAGGAGGGTTATAAATTTCAAGTAGATAGAAAAGTCGGTAATGAAGACTGGGTAGAGAAATATAAACTTTTCAATCCTGATGTCTATACATTTGTTGATTCATCCGCTGGGATCGATCAGGCAAATTATTATAGGGTCAGTGTTGCTTTTGATGACCATCTTTCAGCTTCTGTTTCGGATTCTGTATTTAATACTTTTTATCCACCGAGTAATATAAACTTAAATAAGATAGATCTGAAAACTTTACAAGTGAGATGGTCTGACAATTCAAATGGTGAAGACGGTTTTGTTATTGATAGATATTCAAATGGAGACTGGTTAGACAATTTTGCATTTATTGATGAGAATAATGAATCTTGGATAGATTCTACAATAACTCTGAATGATAGTATCCGTTATAGAATAAGTGCTTACAGAAAAAATACAAGATCTTTAGCTCCTGCATCTCAATGGTTAGATTCAAAAATACCAGCTCCTGGTAATTTCAGGCATGAATTACTAAATATGTTGACTGTAAAACTTTCGTGGATAGATAACAGTAATGGTGAAGATGGTTTCAGGATTGAAAGAAAGATCTCAATTGATCCTTGGCAATTAATTCAGACATTGCCTGCAGATTCAACAAGTTGGCTTGATCTTGATGTTCCAATCAATGAAAATGTGCAATATAGAATTTCTGCATTTGCTGGAACTGAAAGTTCTGACTTAATTGAAACTCCAATTTTCGAGAATATTTTTCCTGCACCATCTAATTTAGTTTTGAGTCAGATGAATCTTAATACAATAAGGCTTAATTGGATCGATAATAGTGATGGTGAGGTTGGATTTCAAATAGAAAAAAGAGATTCGTTAGCGAACTGGCATAATGTTGCAATCTTAGGAAATAATGTAGAAACATGGGTAGATTCTCCAACCGATATATACGATTCTCTAGCTTATAGAGTTATGGCTTTTAAGGGACTTGACTTCTCCGATTACTCAATTGCAACTATGAACGACATCGACTTTCCACCTCCGAGTGATTTAATTGTTACTAGAATAGGGCTTACTGGATTTAGATTAGACTGGTCTGACAATAGTATTGGAGAAGATAGTTTTATTATAGATCGAAAAGTAGATGACAATGACTGGGTAATAGGGTATCGTACTGTAGGAGCAGATGTTGAAACTATATCACCTGTCGGTGCCGACTTAGGATCGACCTGTCAATTCAGAATATATGCTAAAGCAGGATCGAATTATTCAAACTATCTTGTGTCTGATGCTATATTTGTAACTTTAGAAGCACCAACTAATCTTACATTTACGAAATTAGATGTTAATTCGATCAGGTTGAACTGGACAGATAACTGTGACTGGGAAGAAGGTTTTATGATTGATAAATTCGTAAATGGATCATGGGTTTTGAATTATGGTTTTGTTTTTGAAAATTTTACTCAATGGACAGATGATTCAGCTGAGATAAACAAAGATATAGTTTACAGAGTACGTACTTATGATTATGATGAAATTGTTTATTACTATTCTGCCCCTCTTGAAACAGGAATAATTGATAATACATTCCCAGCACCGAGTAATTTAACTGCTGATGTTTCTGGTATGAATATCACCCTTAACTGGGATGATAATTCTATCGGAGAAGCTGGATTTAAGATAGATAGGAAATATAATGGAGACCCTTGGGATTTAGATTTTGCACAGGTTGGTTCCGATGTTGTCACATGGAATGAGACTGTCGCTGATACTGGGAAATATTATTATAGAATGCAAGGATATTTAGGTACTGATGAAAGTGCTGGAAGTGAAGTGACTGAACTTTGGTTGCAAGTTGACTTGAACCCACCATCGAATATAAGCTATGAAAGAGTAGCTTTAGATACCATTAGTATCACTTGGGATGATAATAGTGATAATGAAGATGGTTTTAAAATTGACAAAAAAGTTGGAGAAAGTAATTGGGTTGAAAATTATTCAACCCTTGATTCAAATATTACTACTTGGGTAGATGGAAGCGCTGAAATAAATCAAAATTTACAATATCGTATTAAATCTTATAAGATTCAATATTATTCAAGTTCAGTTGAAACAGGAATAATTTATAACACAATCCCTACCCCTGCAAATTTTACAGCAAATATTTCGGGTATGAATATTACTCTTAATTGGACTGATAGTTTGAATGGAGAAGAAGGGTTTAAGATCGATAGAAAAGTTGGAAATAGCACCTGGGTAGATGACTATGCGGCTGTTGGTGCTGATATTATTACTTGGAATGAAACAGTGGTTGATACAGGGAAGTATTATTACAGAATTAAAGGGTATTTGGGAGTAGATGAAAGTGCTGTGAGTGATGTAGTAGTAAAACATATTGATATTATAACTTTTATGAATATTATAACAGATGATTATGCTAATATATACGATATTTGCACTACTACAGATGGTGGATATGTGGGTGTCGGGAATAAAAGAATAATTGATATTTCAAAATATTGGATGTTCAAAACGGATTCGTTAGGAAATATTATTTGGGAACAAACTTATTTAAGCGGTGGAAATGGTAAATCAGTACAGGAAACTACAGATGGGGGCTATATTACGACTGGTAGTCAAGATGGTGAAATAATTCTATTAAAAACAGATAGCTTAGGCAACCAAGAATGGGTCAAAGAATTTACATCCGACTGGCTTGAAACAGGCTATAATGTTAAACAAACATATGATGGAGGTTATGCAATTTTGTGCGATGTCCATGCTGGTATAAAGATTATAAAAACTGATAGCTCGGGTGATTTAGTTTGGGATAACACAATTATTGGTGCAACGAATTATTATCTAAGTGGTTATTCTTTTGAAATGACACCAACAATGGGGTATGTTGTTGTTGGTACAAGTATATACAACTACGGTGGGGGGTCTAATCAATTATTTATTGCTAAAACAGATGATAGAGGTGATGAATTGTGGAGAATGACTTACGGTGCTTCAGGGAAAAACTATACAGGCAAATCCATAAAAAAGACAAATGACGGGAATTATATAATTGCGGGTTCTACTGACGAATCAGGTACATCTGATGGAATGTTATTCAAAGTAAGTTCTGAAGGTAGTGGAATGTTCTATAAAACATTTGGCGGATTGGGTGGTGACAGCTTTAACTCTGTTACAATAAACGACAATGGAGAATACTCTGTAGTTGGGAGTACAACCTCAATAGGTTATGGAGAATCAGATGCATGGTTGCTTAATATAGATAGTGACGGAAATGAAATTAACAGTAAGACATACTTTTCTACAAATAACGAAACAGCAAGTTGTCTAGACAAAACCTTAGATGGAGGTTTAATTATTGGTTGTAAAATAAATTCTACTACTATTGGAAATATAATGTTAATCAAAACAGATATAAATGGAAATGTAATGGGGTGGGAGAAATAAAACAACTCAGAAATAGGTGTGCAATATGAAACTATATAAATTTAGACCACTTGGGGATAAGGAACATTTGAAAAGAATCAAAGATATCATTAACAAAGGCTTTTATTGTTGTGATTTTTTAGAGTTTAACGATATGAACGAGGGGGTTTATATCATTAATCCTAAAAATAAGAATATAGACCTATCAACAAAACAAAAATATAAAATATGTTCCTTTTCTGGTATAAATGCGTTAAATAGTCAATTAATGTGGGGGCATTATGCAAATACAGGAATGGGAGTTGTTATCGAGATTGATGTTGAAAATTGCTCGGAAATAAAACAAGTTAGATATAATGACTCATCAGATAATCTCAATACTATAAAAGAAATTTTAACTCGTAAATCAAAAGAATGGAAATACGAAGATGAATATAGGTATCTAACAACAAAAAATATTTCCCAAGAAAAAGCAAAAGTAAAAATTGGTAAAATCTCTAAAATATATTTTGGAACACCGTATAAGAATCTTAATAATTATGAAGAGATAAAAGAAAAGCATAAAAGCTTGAAGAAATACCATAAACTACAAAAGCAGCTTAGAACATTTGGCAGTAGAAATAGTATAGTCTTTGAGGATTATGAATTTAAATTTAAATAAAAATTAATAAAATAGAAATGTTGTGGGATTAAAATGAGTAAAATTATAGAAAGGCTGAAAGAATTAGATTTAAATACTGCAACTGATGAAGAAATATATGATTTACTCTCAAAAATTGAAACTTTCCCTTTGTTTACAAGAACCTTTCATAAAGGTGAAATTATTGTTAGATCAAGACCAAATGATAAGAAAGAAGTATTCAATTGCAAATCTGATTTAATTTATCCTCCAAACCCAACTTCTGAATATGGTAGAGCAAACATTAAAAACACTATATCTTTTTATGGTAGTTTAATCGGAAATGATTATTATAGTTTTTTAGATAATCAAAAAGATTTAATTGATGCAATAGTGCCTACTATTACAGAACAACGTTTTTTCAAAGTTTCAAATGAAAATAGTATTTATAAAATAACCTATGGTGTATGGGAAGTAGTTAATTCGTTTAATGTTGCTGTGCTTGTGCAAAATAATAAGTATAGAGGAAAAAATAATTATATTGATGCTATCATTAGAGATTACGATTCATATTTGCTAACAGTAGATAAAGATATGCAGAAACATGGTAGAATTGTAACAGAATATCTTTGTGATGAGTTTTTCAAGAAAGTACCTTACGAACAAGATCAACAATACCGCATTAGTGCCTATTTCACAGAACGAGTTTATGATATGAGCTTTGTTGGGTTAATTTACCCTTCCACAAAAATGGAAGGTTCAGGGTTAAATATAGTTATTAAACCAGAAATTGTTGATAATAACCTTAAACTAAAAAGAGCTGGAGAATGTACTGTATATCGTTACAATGGAATTGATGTATCACATGACAAAGTTGCAGATAATATTAATGCTGATGGTTCTTTTTCTTTTGATAAAGAAGGTAATGGACATGGTCATTTGTTGTGCTTAAGAAGATTAGGAGCTAATAATTACTTTAATTTATTACAAACAGAACTCAATAGAAATAATATTGCTGCTTTTACTGTAGTTGATAAGTTTAAAAAAATATTTAACATAAATGATGATTTAACAAAGGAATTCTTTCAAAATATATTGGACACAGTAGATATTGAAAAAATTATTATGAATTAGTATTAAAATCATTAGTAATTTATTATCTATTTTCAATCATAATTCTGCCACCGATGGTGGCAGAATTTATTTTCAGTCCTCTACTCGCTTATATTTCTTGATGAAATATATCCCAATTTTTTTAAAATCTCTTCTTCCGAATGCAAATATTTCGTAATTTCGATATTGTAATCGTCAACAAATTCTCCTGACTCTAGTTTAATAAAATAAATTAGGGTATTGAAAATCGATATTAGGTATCTTATATTCATAATTATATCCTCCATAACAAGAGAGCTGAATACGACAAGCAGATTATCGTTACACTGTCACGACAATTGTTTGAGAGGCATGGAAAGAATTTTGAGGCAAATTTAGAGGGAATGTCATGAATAAAAAAGAATTTAAATTCATACTGCAGGAAGGTGAAGGCTACCTGATCGAGTTCAAAGAAAGGGTTGCAAATATTGATAAAGAAATAGTTTCGTTCGCAAACGGTGCCGGAGGAAGAATATTTATCGGAATTGCAGACGATGGAAAAGTTATTGGTATTGACACTACGAACAAGCTTAAATCACAAATTCAGGATATTGCTAACAACTGCGAACCTCCTGTTAAAATATTCATGGAAGAATTTGAGAATATCCTTATTGTAAAAGTAATTCCCGGAGATGATAAGCCTTATAGCTGTTCATCAGGTTTTTACACTAGAATCGGTCCTAACGCTCAGAAGATGTCCCGATATAAGATAATTGAATTTTTCAAATCTGAGGGAAGGATCAAGTTCGACGAGTTAATGAACCTGAAATTTGATTATAAAAGAGATTTCGATAAAACGAAGCTTGAGCATTTTCTTAGACTGGCAAAGATATCCCCTGTAATTGATGTTCCTTCTATTCTTTTAAATCTCGGTGTTGCTGAAAAGCAGGAAGGTAGCGTGATCTTCAA
>JAQIDB010000195.1 GCA_027858225.1 Candidatus Delongbacteria bacterium | reverse complement strand
GTTACAGAGAAAGGTTCTTTGTTATAAAATAATTCTGTTCTTCCATTCTCTATGAAAAGGTTAAATTCACCGTTCTTGAAAATGTCAACAGTGTGTCCTCTTTTCTCTGCTGTGTTCTTTAGTTCAATGATATTCGGAAAGAAATCACTTTCCGTAATAGTTGCTGTAAGTATGCCGATTTTCATGGACGTTGTCCTAGTGATAAGTTATAAGTATAATACCGTCATTCTGAATTTATTTCAGAATCTTTTTTTTAGATTCCGGATCGGAGTCCGGAATGACGAATATTTATTTCACTTTCTTATATGTCAAAACGCGTGCCATGTTGCCGGTTTTCTTAAATTCGAATTTTCCGTAAGTAACAATCTTGTCAGCTACAGTACAAGCCCAATCATAATCACCTTTTAATGCATCAACACCGAAGTCTTCAGGGAAATTCACGAAACCCCATTGGTCAGCTGTTACAGTAATAGTCGTTTCAACCACTTTTTCTGTAGTTGTTTCTGTAACTTTAAAAGTAGCTTTATATTCTTCAAGGTTAGAATTCTTATCTCTTACACCAAGCTGGATGTTGATAGTTTCAGACTGTTGCCATGATGATTCCTGAGCAAAAGCGATGATCGTGATCAAAAGGATCAATATAGTTGTAAATCTTTTCATTATTTTCTCCTGTTGTTATATGTACTGAACCTGTCTGACTCAAAACCTGAGACGCCCATGTAGGTCGTCTTTACGGTGGTTCGCAGAGTCAGTATAGACGCCCTATATGGGCGTCTCTCTTCTATGCCATTTTCTTAAGTTCGTCTCTTAGTAATGCTGCGAGTTCATAATCCTCATCTTTTATTGCGTAATCCAGTTTTTCCTGAAAGATAATGATCTTTTCTTCGTCAGATTGCTTCCCAAAGGCTAAAGTCTTTCTATTATTTCCGATTTCTTCGAAAAGTATATTATCAATCTCCTCGGCAAAAACGTCATAACAATCAGCACAACCGACCCTGTTGGATTTATTCAACCTATCAACAGTAGTACCACATTTCGCACAGGTTTTTATCATTTGTTCATGAACTTTTTTAGTATCAGGTGAATTTTTATTTAAATCAGAATTTACTAAATTCAAAGTACCTAGCAGAAAATCATTCAAAGATTTTCCCATTTGACCATTTTTTATCTCAGGATGGTCCTTGATGAACTTCTGAAAGCATGTTGGACACAAGTTAAGTTCTTCAGAATCTTTTCCCTCTGGACCCTGAATAACGATCTTTGTAACAACATTTGGTGCTCCACATTTGTCACATTTCATTTAGATATTCCCCCTATAGAAATCACGGTCACATTTCATTTAGATGACCCCATCAATAATGTTTATTGTTCTATCAGCTTTTTCAGCCAATGCCTTATCATGTGTTACTACGATAAAGGATGTATTGTTCTCTTTTGCGAAAGACCACATAATATCATGCAATTTATCAGATGAAGTATTATCAAGATTACCTGAAGGTTCATCAGCGAGTATCAGTGAAGGTTTGTTTATCAGTGCTCTGGCAAAAGCTATTCTCTGCTGTTCACCACCTGAAAGCTCTCCACTTCGATGCTCTGCTCTGTCGCTTAGTTCGATAAGATCCAGGAGTTTCTTTGCTCGATCTCTAAGTTCAGACATGTTTTCACCTCTGATCAGTCCCGGAAGCATAATATTTTCAAGCGCAGTGAACTCAGGTAGTAAATAATGGAATTGAAATACAAATCCGATGTTCTTATTTCTAAAATTTGCCAACTGCTTCTCAGAGTATTTAAGGATGTCCTCACCTTTAAACTCAATAATACCTTTCTGAGGTTTATCGAGAGTTCCGATGATATTAAGCAATGTCGATTTGCCGGCACCACTTTTTCCCATAATGGCAATGATCTCACCCTGTTTCAGCTCAAGATTAACTCCTTTCAGAACAGGAATCTCTCTTTTACTCAGCTGATAATTTTTATATAGGTCTTTAACTTTTAATAACATATTAATTTATCCCTAATTTCGTTTATACATCGTAAACAAAGCTTACGAGTATCCCTAGTTTCGTATTGTTTCTGCAGGAAGCATTTTACTTGCCTGTCTTGATGGATATATAGTTGATAAAAATGTCAAAACCAATGATACAACACCTATAGCAACAAAGTCATTTATTTTCATTTGTACAGGTAAAGCAGTAATAAAGTAAATATCTCCAGGTAAAGATATCAGCTGATATTTCAATTGTATCCAGCTTACTCCAATGCCAATAGCTAGACCAAATACTGTTCCAAGTACACCAATGATCATTCCCTGATAGATGAATATTCTCATGATCTGATATTTATTTGCACCCATCGCCATTAGTATCCCAACTTCCTGTTTTTTCTCCATCACTATCATTATCAAGCTAGACAAAATATTGAAAGCCGCTATGATAATTATCAAGCTGAGTATAGTTGCCATCATCATTTTCTCTATTTCAAACCATGCAAATAAGTTACTATGAAGATCTTTCCAACTGATGCAATTCATCGGAAATTCGAGTTTCTCATTTAAACTTGCTTTAGTCATATCTGTATGATCTAAGGATGATAATTTTATATATACACCATTTACTTTATCAGGCATTCTGTAAAGTTTCTGAGCGTGAGGGAGAGCAATGTAGCATAATCCGCCATCTATTTCAGCAAGTCCTGTCTCAAATATCCCTGTGACTGTAAATGATTTTACCGGAGGTTGAGAGAAAGTTGAACTTAGAGCGGGTGAGATTATCCTTATCCTGTCACCTGGAATAGCACCTGTTTTGTCCGAAAGTCCTTTTCCGAGAATAATACCCGGATATTCATTTTCCTCTTTATTAAACTCAAAGCTACCGGCAATAAGTTGATTTTTCAATGGAGAAGTGTCTTGAATTGTTTCAGGGTCGATACCTCTGACTAAAGCACCTTCGGTATAGTCATTACTTTTGACCATACTGTACATTTCAATGTAAGGCGAAGCTCCAATTATCGTTGAATCAGCTTTAATCACTGCTGTAACATTCTCATTGTATTCGAAAGGTCTATCTCTGAAAGCTCTTAATCTAAGATGTGAATCATTTGAAATAAATCTGGTTTTCACCTCAGTTTCAAAACCGTTCATGACAGACATTACAATACTCAGAACTGCAACTCCAAGCATAATACCGAAGAATGAGATGTATGTAATAGTGGATATGAAAGCAGTCTTACTTTTGCTCTTAATGTATCTCTTAGCTATGAAAAATTCAAATGATGCCATATTATGTAATCAACCTATAGTATTAATAAACAACTTAGATAATATAAGAACATTAGAGATTTATTTCAATGGAATAAAAAAAGACAGTTCAATGAACTGCCTTTTATAAGTATTTGATCCAATATTAGTAATCTAAGTACTGGAATGAGAATAACTCAAGGTCAGAGAAGAAAAACCTAATCTCTTTTTTTGCATTCTCAATACAATCAGAAGCATGAACACCATTGGCTTCCACAGTCTCACCAACAGTTCTTCTGATAGTACCAACTTTAGCTTTTGTAGGATCTGTTGCACCCACTAATTTTCTTAGATCTGCCACACAATTGTCTTTCTGCACACAAATTGCAGCTATAGTGTCGGAACTCATATATTTAATCAATCTTTCAAAGAATTCTTTACCTTCATGAACAAAATAGAATCTTCTGGCCATTTCAGTTGTAAGTTTGATAGATTTCAAGCCAACGATCTTAAAGTCATTTTGCTCAAGCATAGAAACAATAATACCAAGTTTCTTTGAATCAAAAGCATGTGGTTTTACCATTACAAGACTTAATTCAACCATAAATATCTCCAAAAATCAGATTTTAAATTATAACTTCTTTGTATCGATATCTTTCAAAGTTAAATGCACACGACTATCTTTTGCTTTCAAAGCTGCTTTTGCTAAAGCATATCCAATCCTTACTGCTTTTAGATTTTCTACTTCAGTACCTTTAGGTGCATTATCAATAACAGATTTTTGAATATTTTTATCTTTGATCAGTTTTGTAACACCTGCAAAGAAACCAACAGCAAGTACCGCTGCATAAAGTGATTTACCCATTTCTTTTTTTGCAATTTCCACTAGATCAACAACAAATACTTGTTGAGGTATATCTTTTGGAATATGTTGCGTTAGATTAGGATCGATCACAACAATTGCATCATCTTTCAGATCATTGAAATATAAATCAAATGCTTTTTGATGTAATGACAGAAAGAAATCAATATTCTCTGTTCTTGGGTATTCAATATGTTTTTTGTCGATCACAACATCCACTTTAGCAGGACCACCTCTAACTTGAGCAGTATAGGTAGGTGTTTGAAGTGCCTGGCATTCTTCATAATTTACCATACCATAAGCTAATATCTTACCTGCAAGTATAACACCCTGACCTCCAACTCCAGCAAACCGGGCTTCATAATGGCTTTGTTTCATTATTTATCTCCAAATAATTTCAGAATTATTTCTTTTTAATGACTTTCTTAATGATTTCACTATAAGCATTAGTATATTCTTTTTCTGCTCTATTATAGTTTTCCCATCTTTCCAGATCACTTGTTGCAGTTATAAATTCACCGGTTATTACCATGTTTTTCAAATCTTCAGCTTTCATATCTTTAGCTTTAGCATAAGGTATTTCTCTATCCTTGATCCATTTACGGGAAGAAATAGGGTCGCTCATTTTATTCTTTCTACCGAATTGTGTATGACAATTTGAGACGGCTTCAATTACTGAAAATCCTTTATTTTCAAAACCTCGTTGGATGTATTGTTCAAGTGTTCTACCGTTATTCACCGACGATCTTGCTACATAAGAAGCACCTGCTGCTCTTGCAAGTAAACATATATCAAAACTAGGGTCAATATTACCATAAACAGTGGTACTTGCTTTAAATCCAATAGGAGTTGTAGGTGAATGTTGACCACCTGTCATACCATAAATGTTATTATTCACGATAATCAAAGTCATATCAATATTTCTTCTACATGCATGAATGAAATGGTTTCCACCGATAGCGGTTGCATCTCCATCGCCTGAGAAAATTACAAGATTCTTATCTGGTTGAGCCATCTTAATGCCTGT
>JAQIDB010000179.1 GCA_027858225.1 Candidatus Delongbacteria bacterium | reverse complement strand
CTTACAGTAATAATAGCTTCTCCGTATTCTGCTGCTTCCTCTTCGATCATAGAAACACCTTTAGTCTTAAGATCATTCGCTGTGATATATTTCGACATAACACCAACCTTTTATAGTTGCATTAATAGTACGATTAATAATGCGATTAGTCAAGAGAAAAATAAAAAGAGAGAGATTTTTACATCTCTCTTCTCAATTATTAAGGAACATATGGGATTACAAAACGAAGAATTACAAGGAGAAATCAATTTTTTCGAAAGGAGCTTGCTTAGAGGCAAGTGACTTGAAAGAAAAATTGGATTCGACGCCGTAATTCAAAGTTTTTTACATTCCCATGCCGCCCATACCACCCATCATACCTGGGTCCATTGGAGGCATCGCAGCACCACCCTTCTCTTCAGGAAGATCAGCAATAACACACTCTGTAGTCAACAACATTGAAGCTACTGACGCAGCATTTCCAAGTGCTGTAAGTGTTACTTTAGTTGGATCGATCACACCCGATTTGATAAGATCTTCATATTTTTCTGTTTTTGCGTTAAAACCGTACGCAAATGATTTATTAATTCTTACCTGATTTAGAACAACCGCACCTTCCATTCCAGCATTAGTTACGATCTGTCTTAGCGGAGCTTCTAAAGCTTTTTTAAGAATATTGATCCCGATTTGTTCTTCACCATCAACTTTAACTTTGTCCAATTCAGCAATTGCTCTTACTAGTGCAACACCACCTCCAGGAACAATACCATCTTCAACAGCTGCTCTGGTTGCATTTAATGCATCGTCAACTCTATCTTTGATCTCTTTCATTTCAATTTCTGATGCTGCTCCAACTTTAATTACAGCAACTCCACCTGCTAATTTTGCAAGTCTTTCTTGAAGTTTTTCTTTATCATAATCTGAAGTTGTAGATTCAATTTGCTTTTTAATTTCAACAATTCTACTATCGATCTCTTTTTGCTCTCCAAGTCCATCAACAATCTTAGTATTCTCTTTGTCAATAATCACTGTTTTCGCAGAACCTAATAATTCAAGTTCGGTATTCTCTAATTTCATACCAAGTTCTTCAGTAATAAGAGTTCCACCGGTTAAAATAGCGATATCCTTAAGCATTTCTTTTCTTCTGTCTCCAAATCCCGGAGCTTTTACTGCTGCTATCTTTAATGAACCTCTAAGCTTATTTACAACTAGAGTTGCTAAAGCTTCACCTTCAACATCTTCAGATATAAGTATAAGACCTTTTCCTGTTTGAGCAACTTTCTCTAAAACTGGAACCAATTCTTTTATAGTCGATATTTTCTTGTCATATATTAATATGTATGGATGTTCCATCTTAACTTCCATTGCTTCGGAATCATTTATGAAGTATGGTGAAAGATATCCTCTGTCAAATTGCATACCTTTAACAGTTTCGAGTGAACTTTCCATAGATTTTGCTTCTTCTACTGTGATCACACCTGCTGTTCCAACTTCTTTCATAGCGTCTGCGATCATTTTACCAACTGATTCATCATTATTTGCACTTATAGATGCAACATTCATTATTTCTTTGAAATTATCGTTAATAACTTTTGTATTTGACATTAAAAATTTCTTTACTGCTGCAACACCTTTATCTATACCTTTTTTGATATCCATTGGATTAGCACCAGCTGTAACATTTTTTAATCCTTCACCTATAATTGCTTGTGCTATAACCGTCGCAGTAGTTGTACCGTCACCGGCATTATCAGATGTTCTCGAAGCTACATCTTTTATCATTTCTGCACCGATCTTTTCTAACGGTTCGCTTAATTCAATCTCTTTTGCAACAGAAACACCATCTTTTGTAATCGAAGGTGAACCATATTTTTTTTCTATAACAACATTACGGCCCTTAGGTCCTAAAGTGACTTTAACGGCATTCGCTAACTTATCTACACCTTTCTTAAGGTCAGTTCTTGCATCGATACCGTACTCTATCATCCTTGCCATTTAAAAACTCCTTTATATTAATTATTTTACGACCGCTAATATGTCTTCAAACTTCAAAATCATATACTTATTCTCTCCAAGCTTTACTTCACTCCCAGCATACTTCTGAAACATCACTGTATCACCTTTCTTAATCTCTTTCTTCATATCTTCATCTGAACCAATTTCAATAACATTACCCATGTTGAGTTTTTCTTTAACAGATGTATCCGGTATAATAATCCCACCTGCTGTTTTATTTTCAGTTTCTTCGATCAGTTCAATAACAAGTCTGTCTTTGATCGGTTTTAATTTTGCTGCCATGGATCCCTCCGAATTTATATAATTTGTAGTTTTGTTTTAGGTTTAGTGTTTATGCAATTAACATGCCAATAATATACCATGCTGAATATTTGTTTCCTAATACAATAATTGATTAATCTTGTCATACTGTGTCATGTTTTTGACAAAAACAATTCTTTATGACTGATTCGCAAACCCTCCATAGCTAAAAGTTGACAAAAAGGTTTTATAGTATTATCTTAGCCAAGGTTTTTCAAGATAACTTGAGAAATAAGTGTTACATCCATTAAGATGAATGTAAGGCTAAAATTGACAAATAACTTGGGAAGTAGATGAACCTGATAAGAACAAAGAAATTTTTCGCAATATTGTTGATCTCATTGAGTTTTGTAGCAAGTTGTACAAAGTACAGTTTTAAACAAACTAATGTTGTTTATAATAATATTACTGAGAAAACAAAATTTTCTATCACAAACAAAGACACATCTAATACCATTTTATCTTACCGATTTAATGAAGCTAAGATAAAAGACTATATAAAAGATTTTAAAACATACCGATACAATGAAGATATTGCCAATATTTATGCTGATGCAATTCTTTATGCTTGTATTAAATATGATATCGATATCGATATAATGCTTTCATTAATCAAATTTGAGAGTAGTTTTAATTCTTTAACTGTAAATAAAAACTCAGGATGTATCGGCGCAACTCAGATCAATCCTGCTGTTTGGACTAGTAAACTTATTGAAGTTGGTATAATTGATAAAAAAGAAGATCTTTTTTCTTTAAGGAACAATATTGTAAGTGGAGCATACGTTCTTAACCATTATATGCAAAAAACTGATAGTATGGATCGTGCTCTTCAGAAGTACTATGGTACTTGTAACTATGCTTCGATATATTCCAATAATGTTTTAGGTGGATAGATTAAATACCATATAAATAAAAAGCCGATCACTTGATCGGCTTTTTTTATTTGTTTATGCTTTTCCTAGCTTCCATTTGCTGATGCCCTTGAAGAACATCAAAGCTGTAAACGGAATATTGAAATCCCCTTCCATCAATCTATTAGTAGTTGATAAGATCAACCAAGCTTTTTCAATATCTTTAGCTCTATAATATTTCATGAAAATTGTCATTAATCTCTTAGAAAATTCTTTAAATCTATTATCATTCATGATCATTGTAACAGCATTTGAGTAATATTCAACACCGGGTTCTGTATGGAACCAACCTTCGGTTGCTTCAGGTTCTCCTTGCGCTTTAATAATTTCTACTATTTCATCATCAGAAAAACTGAATTCATTAAATTCTTCACCAGAGAAAAAAGTAAAACTTTCACTGCTGAAAAAATCAGGTTCATCATCAAATTTCTTACCTATAGCTGCATGCGGTCCCATCAGATCCATAGATGCTTCCATTATAGTCTTTTGCATAGCAGGACTACCAAAGTATGATCCAACACTTACCTTTGTACTCTCTTGCTTTTTAACACTAAAGGCTTCTGATGCCTGATAATATTGACAATCTGTACATTCTTCATTTCTATTCTTTGCACAACATACCGGACAGATCAAAGTTCCGTCTTTAAGTTTACAAATTCTCTTTCCTGCTTTTGCATTACAAAATGAACATTTAACTTTAGCCATTACTTCCCCTAAGTTTTATCATAGATTCGCAGGAATATAACAAATAATATTATAATATAAAATAAAATAATAATGATATAATCACTTTTTTGAAATAATGTTTGCTATTATTCGAATAGTATAATATCTTTAAAGCATAGTATTAAGTCATTACGATAATCGTTTGCAGGGTGTGTTTATGTATCAAAGGACATTAGAAGACATTGTTAAAAAAAGAATAAATAATGGAAAGGCAATAATTATTGTAGGTGCAAGACAAGTTGGTAAAACTACTCTAATTAAGAAGATCTTGGAAAATAAGGAATATTTGTTTTGGGATGGTGATGATCCTACAATTAGAAATCTATTGACAAATCCGAATACAGAACAAATTCGATCTCTTATTGGTAATCATTCAACCATATTTTTGGACGAAGCACAACGAATAGACAATATTGGGATCACTTTAAAAATAATTACAGATCAATTCAAAAAGATCCAATTACTTGTAAGTGGATCTTCCTCTTTTGACTTGGGAAACAAACTAAATGAACCTTTGACCGGGCGAAAGTGGGAATACGAATTATTCCCTTTAAGCTGGGAAGAGTTTGAAAACAAAAACGGATTCATTAAAGCAGAGCAACAACTTGAAGATCGTCTTCTATATGGCTTTTATCCGGAAGTAATTAATAATCAAGGAGATGAAAAAGAAATTTTAAAACAATTAGTAAACAGCTATTTATATCGCGACATTCTTGCTTTTTCTGATATTAGAAAACCTGAGGTAGTTGAAAATTTACTGCAAGCTTTAGCATTGCAATTAGGTAATGAAGTCAATTACAATGAACTCTCACAAACAATTGGAATCAACAAAATAACAATACAAAAATATATTGACATACTAGAAAAGGGTTATATAATTTTTAGGCTAAACAGCTATAGCAAAAATGTCCGAAATGAGATAAAAAGAAGCAGAAAAATATATTTTTATGATAACGGAGTTAGAAATTTTATTATTGGTAACTTTAACTCGTTAAATTTGAGACAGGATAAAGGAAGCTTATGGGAAAATTTTTTAGTTTCAGAGCGAAAAAAACAAAACTATTATAAAAGCACTTTTGCGAAAATTTTTTTCTGGAGAAGTCGTCAGAAACAGGAAGTAGACTTTGTAGAAGAAATAAGTGGTAATATAACAGGGTATGAATTTAAGTGGAAAACAAGGAATAATATTAAATTACCGAAAACATTTACAGATGCATATAATGCAGATACTAAAATTATAGATCACACAAACTTCAGAGAATTCGTAATAATAAAATAACTCAATATTTTAAACGGATTCATTCTATTACAGCTACAACATGAAAGAACTTTTTGCTACTACTAGGTTTTACATATTGTTTCCAATTCATTCCATAAAATGTTCCGGTATAAGTCATATCTGTATAATTTCCCAAAGGTTCATCACTTACAAATATTTTATATGAAGTTGCATTTGGTACTGAATCCCAAGAAATATTTACAGCATCGTCACTATATCTGATATTAACATTATTTGGAGTTGACAGATCCATTAAATAAACGGACTGCTCATCAGCAAATGCATGATCAATTGCTTGAACACTCCAATAATAATTACCTACCGGTAAATCCTTTATTGTCCAGGATGTATTTTGACCTGCATTTCCAATGTTTACAATCTTCCTGTATCCGTTTGATATGTCACTCATAGAAGTATTAATATCTTCTGACATTGGTTCTGTCCCAATATATAAATTATATGACAATCCATCCTGAGGTGTTTCATTGTCTGTTGCTTTGTCCCAGGAAAATGTCACTGTTGAATCTGTATTTGAAATTCTCAGATTATTTGGAGTAGCTGGATTTGTATTGGTAATGTTAATGTCATTCCTGTAAATTTTTGAAATATCTCCTGTACCAGAAGATCCAGTTAACAATATATCTAAATCTCCATCATTATCATAGTCTCCCCAGAATGCCGAACTTTGTCTAACTTCGATGAGATCAGCACTAATATCAGTAAAATCACCTAAGTTATTAGTATAAATTTTTGAAATATTACCATAATCAGAATTCCCTGTTAGCAGTATATCCAAATCCCCGTCATTATCGTAATCTCCCCAAGTCACTGAACCATCTTTCACACCATCAAGCCAATGTACTGGTCCAAACACCCCAGAATCATTTCTTAAGACAAAGGAAATTAATCCGTGGATACCTCCATCCCCACTTAGTATTATATCCAAATCTCCATCATTATCATAATCTCCCCACTCTGCTGAGCCTGATACTCTTGGTAGTCTGTAATCTAAATCTACATTTGTGAAAATATCATTTCCAACGTTACGATAGATATTTGTAAGTGGACTTCCTTCACTGTAACCAGTTAACAATATATCAAGATCACCATCATTATCATAATCTCCCCAAGATGCTGAACCTTCGTCGACAGGTGTTAATCCAGCATTGATATCATTAAATTCTCCAGAATCATTCCTGTAAATAATAGAAGTTACTTCATACTCGGGGAAGCCCGTACATCTACCACACATCAAAATATCAAGATCTCCATCATTATCATAATCACCCCAAACAACACAACCATTCATAACACCAGTTAATCCTGCATTTATATCAGTATAAGTAATACCCCCATCGTTACGATAAATCTTTGAAATTAATGTGTTGCGATAATAACCGGTTAATAAAATATCTAAATCACCATCATTGTCATAATCACCCCAATCAACGGGACTCCAAGCTACTCCAGGCAACTCTGCTTCTATATCCGTAAACGTCTGACTTGATAATAAACATATAAGTGTAAGTAAAATAATAAACAAAAGTTTTTTCACTTCGAACCTCAATAGTAAATATTTTCTAGACTGTACTTTATTTGATAAGTTATTATAGTAATAAAATAATTAGCTTTTGTAAAGAGAAATAAAACATTAAATGCAGAAAAAAAAAAGATCCTGAAATAAATTCAGGATGACAAATTAGGATACCCCTGGATATCCAGATCAAGTCCGAATATGACAGTTGTTTTTCGTGTGTATTGAGACGCGATAAATCGTCGTCTCTACGAACTCATCACTTATAACTTATCACTCATAGTTCATAGTTTATAGTTCATAGTTCATAGTTCATCACTATCTTCCTTCATCCCTTTCGCCATTAAAAATCCAACAGCTCGTTCCTTCAATTTAAATCTATCAACCAATGATCTGAATTCTTTTCCGTGGTTTGGGACTAATAAATGAGCAATTTCATGTACGATCACAAAATCTAATACCCATTTGGGGTATGTCCCTAAAATTGGGTTGATAACTATTTTTCTTTGATTGGTAAAGCACTTTCCCCAAATACGAGTCAAGCTTTTCTGAAATACTATCGTAAAATCAGGTGCATCCGGCAGGAATTTTTTCTTTAATTTCTTTGCTCTGGATAAAAGCTCTTTATCATTGTTTAGGATTATATCCTTACGTACAAGTTTCTTTAAAAATTTATTTAAAAACACCTTAACATCCTCATAAGAGGTATGATGAGGAGCAAGTATTTTGACAGTATTATCTCTGAGAGTAGCCTGTAAAGTCTTTTTTCTGCGTTTCGACCGCTGAACTATGATCTCGTATTTATCTGAAACCATATTCTAATACGCTTCCTTCTTAATCTTATCTTCCCAGTTCGGATCGTTTTTCTCTCCGGTAAAATCTGAGTGGATCAGAGTAAATTCCCCAAAACCGTGAGTATCAGCAAATACAAATGTATAATTTCCGTTAAAATAATGCCATATTTCATGATCCTGTGTATCAGTTGAATATGTTTCTTTATCAATCTTATCAGGGCTACCATGAGTAATTAAAATTCTACCCCTATCAGTATCCCAACCTTGTTTTTTACCTGTGGAATAATCTTTATTTGCGATACTAATGAGATATAAGAATTTCTCTCTGGCATCAGGATCGTCATTTTCTTTTCTATCCCAATATCTTTTCAAGAAGTTAACCCTGCCAGTATTGTTTAATTTATCAGCTAAACTCTTCTCTTTCTTATCTAAAACAGAGTAAACTTGCTCAAATTCATCTAATAAATTCTTATCACTTAATACTTCAACTGAACTACTGTAATCTTCATTTGCCAGCTTTGAAAAATATTCGAATTTTTCTTTGGATCTATCTCCACCCCAATAATCTAACAATATATTTCTTTTAGCCTCTACATCAAGATCATCAATGTTTTTATCCCTGTCAATTTTTTTCAATTCAATCTCTATAGATCTTTCACTTAGAACTTCAATTGCATTTGAGATATCCTCAAATTTCATCTCTGCTTTTTCTCTAAAATCCAAAGTTCTGTAAATATAAAAGTTATTACTTGATTCAAGTGTTGAACCGTTTTTTGAAACTTCTAAATTAAAATTGTAAACACCGGTCTTCAAGTTCTGAATAGGTAACCTGTCAGCTAGTACAATTGCTTTGCTCGGCGAATCTTTTGACTGATATTTACCTTCTTTTACTTTTATTCCTTCATTGTCAGTAATATACCAATTATAATCTACTTTATTTCCTGTCTTTAACCCGTAAACTTCTGTGAAATAGAAAAGAAATGGTCTTCTAGTTCCAAAAACCTTACTTGGATTAGGTAATACAACAACACCCTGTTTGTAAAATTCTGAATCCTTGATCACGTCATTTGTTATGATCTTTGATGCAAGTTGAATTGTTGAAACCGAGAATTTATCTGTAAATTTTGCGACTACGAATTTCTTTGAGCTCTGAGGGATATCTATTGTCTCAACATTTTTTGAATTCATGTCTTCAACCTTTGCGAGCAGTCTGTAATATCCGGGATCAAGATACATTGTGGATAGCGCAGGAATTTCTACTCCTGTGAATTTATCAGCTTCAGTCTTTAAAGTATATTTTTGCTTCCATTTATCTTCTGCTATTAGTTTTTCACCATCATAAACATATAATTTTATCGCGAATACGCTCGTTAAAGATTTATCAAACTCTAATGATTGTATCGGTACAGATATATAAATATCTACTTTTGTCTTTTCTAATCTTTCTCTATCATAACATGCATAATCTAGGTAAAATACACCTTTTGAAAACAACATTGAAACTAGTACGAACACTGATAAATAATAGTATTTTCTCATTTTAATACTCTCCTTGCTGCAACAAATTTATTTTTAAAGTAATAATCACTTAAATTACTGATCATTACTCCTCTCGAAGTAGATGCATGGCCAAATTTACCATCCTCAAGGTATACTCCAACATGAGAAACACCTCGACCATTAGTATTGAAAAATACAAGATCACCATAACTCAGTTCTGATTTTGAGATATGCCTTCCTGCGTAGTATTGCTTCATCGATGTTCTCGGCAATTGCACTTTATATATCTCTCTAAATAGAGTTAACATAAGACCACTACAATCAAATGTATTAGGCCCAGTTGCCCCCATAACATATTTAGCACCGTAATGCTTTCCTATGAATTTCTCTATCACCTTCGATTCTTCTATTCTCTGCTGCGTTAACTGCTGATTTGCAGGTTTTTTTAGCTGATGAGAAGAAACTGATGTGCAGGAAAGCATTAGCATTGAAGTTATTATTAAAAATGTAATCTTATTTAGTGTTTTAGTCATACTATCTCTTTTGTTGTTAACTTTATTTTGTCATGCTGAACTTGTTTCAGTATCTATCTTTAATTCCTTATTTTTAGACCCTGAAATAAATTCAGGGTGACGAATTATTTTTAATCAATCAAATACTTCAGCAATCCTTTTGTCGAACAATCATGATCTTGCGAAACTTTTCCTTCTTTGATATCGCTCTGTATCTTAATTGCAAGTTGTTTTCCGTATTCAACTCCCCACTGATCAAAGCTGTAAATATTCCATATTATACCTTGAACAAATATCTTATGTTCATAGAGAGCTATTAACTTTCCAAGTACATTCGGAGTTAATTTATCATAGATTATTGAGTTGGTGGGCTGATTTCCCTTGAAAACTTTATATGGATACGAATCTTTAACTTCTTCTATTGTTCTACCTTTCATCAACGCTTCCGTCTGTCCGAGAAAATTAGATAACAGTATATCATGATGTTCATTAATCTTATTCAAAGGTTCTTTACCAACAATAAAATCAGCAGGTATAATTTTAGTTCCCTGATGGATCAATTGATAAAATGAATGCTGCCCGTTAGTTCCGGGTTCACCCCATATAATAGGAGCTGTAGAATAATCTACTAATTTCCCATCCCGATCCACACTCTTACCATTACTTTCCATATTAGCCTGTTGTAGATATGCAGGGAATCTATGTAAATATTGATCGTAAGGGAGTATCACTTCACTTTCAGCACCAAAGAAATTTATATACCAAATACTGATCAAGGCTAATAAGACCGGTATATTATTTTCAAAATTCGTATTTTTAAAATGCTCATCAATTGAGGATGCTCCGAGCATCATTTCTTCAAAACGGTCATATCCAATGTATAAAGCTACACTTAGACCGATCGCTGAGAATAAAGAATATCTTCCACCTACAAAATCCCAGAATTCGAACATATTCTCCGTATCTATTCCAAATTCATCAACTTTCTCTTTGTTTGTTGACATTGCAACAAAATGTTTTTTGACTGTCTCTTCATCTCTTGTCTGTCTTAAGAACCATTCCCTCACAGAATATGCGTTAGTCATAGTTTCTTGTGTTGTAAAAGTCTTAGAAGCGATTAGAAACAACGTTTCCTCATGATCTAGATCTTTAAGTATCTCAGTTATTTCTGTCCCGTCAACGTTTGATATAAAAAAGACTCTGATATCGTTTGAACCATAGAATTTCAATGCTTCGGTTACCATAGCAGGACCAAGATGTGATCCACCGATACCAATGTTTACAATATTCTTAATTTTCTTACCGGTATATCCTCTCCATTCTCCACTTCTCACAGCATCACTGAACATTCTCATCTTTTTACGAATATCCTTAATCTTAGGCATAATATTATTGCCATCTTCTATTATAGAATCATGCTTAAAATTTCTCAATGCAGTGTGAAGAACAGCTCTATTCTCTGTCTCATTTATCTTTTCACCCGAGAACATTTTATCTATAGAGTCCTTTAAGTTACATTCGTTTGCAAGCTCAATTAATAATTGTTTTGTCTTGTCAGTGATAATATTTTTAGAATAATCTAGTAGAATATCTTCAAATCGAATGGAATATTTTTTAAATCTTTGTTCGTCAGCAAAAAAGTCTCTCATATGAACCGAGTTCATATCTTTAAAATGGTCTAATAATTTTTGCCAGCTTTTTGTCTTGGTTGGATTCGTCTTATGAAGCATAATATATCCATTTTATTGGTTATTTTTTTGCTTTTCTTCCTTTTTTTCAAAAAATAAATACTGAATAGATAGAAACACCATTCCAACAGTCACAAATGAATCCGCAATGTTAAAGATAGGCCATCTTGTCATAATAATATCAGGAAAATCACAATCAATAAAATCAATAACTTTACCATACATTGCTCTATCAATTAAGTTGCCGATCGCTCCCCCAAGTATGAAAGTAAAAGCCCATAGTTCTAGCTTTTTTTTCAGATCTATTTTTAAAATAAGATACATGATAAAGATCGATGCGATGAATGAGATAGCAGATAAAAAATACCTGCTTCCAAGCTTAATACTGAATGCAATTCCGGTATTATAAGCAAGAGTAAATCTAACTAACTCATCACCAAAAACATTAACCGAATTCGTATCCAGAGATAATAAAAACTTCTCAAAGAATTTCTTAGAAATTTGATCGGCTACTACAATTAAAGCCGACACCGAAAAAAACACTGTTTTTTTACTTAAATTCATTAAGTCCTTTTAACCAATTTCTGCTTAGTATCAAAGAAAATCAAGGAGAAGTAATGATTTTGAAAAGGAGCTTAGATCTACTAAGTGACTTTGATAAAATCAGAGCTTCGACGCAGAGTTTCGAAGATAATAAATAGAAATTTAGTCTTTACGTTCTTTATTGTTTTTGCATTCGATACACAAAGTAGCATGAGCAACCATATATAATCTCTTCTTATCGATAAGCTCGCCACAACCTCTACAAATTCCGTATCCACCTGCGTCTATTCTTCTTAGAGCTTTATCCAGGTTTGCAATGAATTTACCTTCTCTCTGAGCCATGTAAAAATCAAGTTCACGTGCTTGATGTTCAGTTCCCATTTCATCCGTGTGAGTATCACCCGTTTGAGATATTATTGATTCTGAACTACTTCCGAGACTATGATCGATTATTGCTTTTGTTTCATCGATCTGAGCTATGATAAGCTTCTTGAATTTCTCAAGTTCTTTCTTTGTGTAGCTCTTTTTCTTCTTCGTTGTCATTTTTAAACCTTTATATTTTAGTTTAATAATTCTTTTATATTTTTTCAACAATTATATAACACTCATGGCCGTTTATGTCCATTTCAACTCCCGAAGCGCTTACTGAACTATCTTCTTTTATCTCCACAGAAAGAGTTTCATTTGATATATATTCAGTCTGAGATACTATAGCTTTCGATAATTCTTCATCAGTTGAAAATTTAACTACGATTCTGTCAGATATTTCAAATCCATTATCTTTTCTAAGGTTCTGTATTCTATTTATTATCTCTCTGGCATGACCTTCTGAAAGTAATTCCGGAGTTATATTTATATCCAAAGATACAGTCGTGTCTTTTTCTGAAACAGAGAAGATACCTTCTTTAGCTTCATGTTGTATCATTATATCTTCAAGCACTATATTTTCTTCTATAAGACTTATACTTCCACCATTTTCTATAGTTCTTATATCTGCAAGAGGCAATTCGGATATCATTGAAGCTATATCTTTAACTTTCTTACCATATTTTTTTCCCAGTACTCTAAAGTTTGCTTTTGCTTTTATTGTAGCAAGATCCTCTTCATTCTTGGTAACTTTCACTTCTTTAACATTCAACTCTTCCTTTATCAGTTCACTATATTCTTTTACAGCCTGTTCTGTTATATCCTGGTTTGATACAACTGTAACTGAATTTAAAGGTTGTCTTATCTTTATATTCTTGTCATTACGAAGTATTCTTCCAAGTTTTACAACTGTCTGTATGAATTCCATTTTTGTCTCAAGATCGGTGTCTATAAATCTTTCGTCAACTTCAGGATAATCTCTCAAATGAACCGATGATGCAGAATCTGGGAAAACAGATAATTCAAGATTTTGATATAATTCTTCAGCCACGAAAGGCATTACCGGAGCTATCAACTTGGTTAATATTGACAATACTTCATAGAGAGTTTCGTATCCGTGTATTTTGTCACCATCGTTCTCGCTTTTCCAGAATCTTCTTCTAGATCTTCTTATATACCAATTTGTAAGATCATCTATGAAACCCACCATCGCTGGAAGAACATTGTAAAGTTTGTATGCTGACATTTGCTCATTCACTTCTTTTGTTAAACTCTGAAGTGATGACATGATCCATCTGTCTAACTTATTTGTTAGATCTTCAGGTTTGAAATATTCATCCTGAGGTTTCCATCCATCTATCTTAGCATATGTTATCAAAAAACTGTAACTATTCCATAAAGGAAGCATTACTTTCTTTATCACATCTAATATACCTGCTTCACTAAACCTAAGATTTTCAGCTCTTACTGCAGGAGAATTTATCAGATACATTCTCATTGCATCAGCACCGTATTTATCCATAACATCTGTTACAGGTGGATAGTTCTTCTTAGATTTTGACATTTTAGTGCCGTCCTCTGCCAGAACAGTACCATTCACTATAACATTCTTGAATGCAGGTTTATTGAATAGTGCAGTCGATATTACTGTCAGCTTATTGAACCAACCTCTCGTCTGATCTATACCTTCAGCTATGAAATCACATGGGAAATTCTCTTCAAATCTTTCTTTATTTTCGAATGGATAATGGTTTTGAGCATAAGGCATTGATCCAGATTCGAACCAACAGTCAAGAACTTCGGGTATTCTATGCATTGTGCCGCCACAAGAACACTTCATTGTCATTTTATCTACGAAATGCTTATGTATATCTGTTATTTCTGATTGACCTGTCCTCTTTTTTAGATCTTCAACAGAACCTATACACTCCCTTGCTTCACAATCATCACATATCCATATTGGTAATGGAGCTCCCCAGAAT
The DNA here is from genome assembly GCA_027858225.1 of Candidatus Delongbacteria bacterium. Lineage (GTDB taxonomy): Bacteria > UBA4055 > UBA4055 > UBA4055 > UBA4055 > WTAK01. The sequence continues at coordinate 10,094 of JAQIDB010000179.1, read as the reverse complement.
CTACTTCTAGATATATGCCAATCAGGCATTTGAGCTAACAACTTACCAAATCTTCCATCTTTTATATTTTCAGGAACCCAGTTTATTTGCTTATTGTTTTCAAGCATATCTTGTATGATAGTCTTTACTTCCATAACCCAACTATCTGTTGCTTTCTGTAACAACGGTGTGTCACATCTCCAACAATGAGGATAACTATGCTGTATTGTTTCGTGCTTTATCAATTTACCTGATGCTTTCAGGTCTTTTATTATTACTTTATCAGCATCTTTTATGTACTGACCTTCATAATCAGGAACTTCACTATTGAATTTACCCATATCGTCTATAGGATTCAATATCGGTATATTGAATTTTTTACCTACTTCGAAATCTTCCTGACCGAATGCAGGTGCCTGGTGAACTATACCTGTTCCATCTTCAATTGAAACATAGTCAGCTTCTATCACAGTATGAACATTCTCATTAAAATCTTTGTAATAATCGAAAAGAGGCTCGTACTTCAAACCTACAAGTTCAGAACCTTTTATCTCTTTTATTACTGCATAATCTTCTTCTGATTTATAGTATGCAGAAAGTCTATTTTTAGCAAAAACATATATTTTTTCACTTCCAACAGGTTTGACGAAACTGTAGTCTATAGCGTTGTTTACAGCCAAAGCTGCATTTGAAGGTAAAGTCCATGGAGTAGTTGTCCAAGCTGTCAGATAAAGATTTTCTTCCCCTTTTACTTTGAACTCTACTGTTATCGCAGGATCTTGAACATCTTTGTAACCTTGAGTCGATTCATGGTTTGAAAGAGGAGTTGAACATCTTGGGCAAAATGGGTTTACTCTATATCCCTTTTTTATATAGCCCTTATCCCATATCTCCTTAAATATCCACCAAACAGATTCCATGTATTCTATATCCATGGTTTTATAATCGTTTTCAAAATCAACCCATCTACCTGTTCTGTCGATTATCGTTTCCCATTCATCAACATATTTTAAAACTATGCTTCTACATGTTTCATTAAATTTATCAATTCCAAAATTCTCTATATCTTTCTTCGATTCAAATTTAAGTTCTTTCTCAACTTCATATTCTACCGGAAGACCATGACAGTCCCATCCGAATCTTCTTGATACATATTTACCTTTCATTGTCCAATATCTAGGTATTACATCTTTCAAAGTTCCACCTACAAGGTGACCATAATGTGGCAAACCCGTAGCAAACGGAGGCCCATCATAGAATACATATTCTTTTTCACCTTTTCTTTGATCCATAGATTTCTTAAATGTATCATTATCTTTCCAAAACTTTAGAGTCTTTTCCTCCATTTTTGGAAAATTTATTTTTGGATCTACATCGTTAAACATTTTATATTTACCTTCAATTTTATTATTTTATCAGTTTTGTGAAACCTTTCGGTCTTTCAAATATTTTCTTGCTAACTTTTATCTCTTTAGCTTCGATAGTTTCTTTTGTGGAAGTGATTATGCCTTGAATTCGTGCCACTTCTTTCAAGACTATCCCTCCTGTACCTTTGATCGTTTCAAGCATTTTTTTAATATTCGGAGCGCTTGCATTCATCTTCTCCTGCTGCTTAAACAGTAGGTCATTTGGAAGTCCTGTATCTTTCGATATGAAAAGATCTAATTCCATTTCCATACCCATGACTTTTACTTTTCCAAGGTATTTTTCTGTATTCCACTTTCCTATTTTTTCTTTTTTCCCCTGAGAGGAAATACTGAATTCCTCAAATTGTAAATCCGCGTAAAGTGCAACTTCTGCTAATTCTTTAGCATTTTTACTGAAATACGTACTATCAACCAAATTATAGAATGTGTACAAAGAGTCACCTGTGAATTGAACACTTACATCATCTTTCACTATTATAAGATCCTTCATTACGTAAGTTTCCTGCACTAAAGTGTCGTTCAAATTAGATAAATGATTAGGTGATATTATCAATTGCTTTATGTAATAGTCCTTTGACAATAACGCACTTACTGATATTATAAATACTAACAACATTGATGTTTTTTTGTACATACTTTAACCTTACTTTAATTAATTCTTTATTAATGAGATTGAATATAGTGGGTAAACTCGATAATATCAAGTATAAAATATTTTAGAAAAATATATAATTAAAAATTAAATCTATCTTTGATGATCTTTGCAGTTTCTTCAGGACTAAGATATGTATTGTTGATCTTTATGAAATTTTCTCTTGTAATCTCACCTTCATTAGATGTCATTCTAAATTTTTCCATGCTTTTTATAACATAATTATCTGACCATTCAATATTTTGTTTCATCGGTTTATGGTTCAGCCTGTTTGGAGTTTTATTACGCTTCAGTCTTTCTTCCAGATCTGCAACAAGTTCAACGAAATAAACTTCTCCACCTTCTGATTCGAAGATATTACAGATTTTATCAATATAATCCCATTCTGACTGTTCGTTAAAACCCCAGATGAATGTAAATATCAAACCTTTTTCGTCGCTTTTTGCAAACTCTGCAAAGATCCCTTCCCTTATCATCGAAACGAGTCTTTGTCCAGCTTTAGTACCGTAACTAAAAAAAGGAGCAACCAAATCAATAGACATATGATTGTGAAAAAGTTTAATTCCAGTTAACTTTTCCAACTCCTGACCAACTGTCATTTTACCAACTGCATGAGGACCAAATATAATAATAAATTTCATAGGTTTTTACTCTTATTTATCAAATTCTGCCTTACTTTCCCAATCAGTATTTCCGGTATAATAATCCTTAAGGAATTGTATTGCTTTTTCTTTTGAAAGAAGATCCTTTGAGGCAAAATGAACTCCACCTTCGTTACCTTCAAATGAATATCCATTGTCCGAATAAGCTACTTGTATCCAATCATCTTTACTGCTTAAGCCAACAAAGAAATTATCATCATTAAGTGTGTTAAAACATTCTATCACTTTTTCCTGAGTTACTTTTTGAAAATTATCTCCACTGAACATTTCAAGGTCAAATTTCTTGTTACTTTCTCTTTTATTCCTTACAACTTTCTTTTTAGTAGATTTTGCCTGAGCCTTTGTTTCTCCTGCTTCAATCGTTTTACTCATCTTTTCAAAATTTTCCTTCTTTTCTGTACTCAATCCGCTTCCAATAAAGACCCATTTTTCATTATCCATTGTAGACAATAGTACAACATTTATTTTTTTAGAATCTGCTGCATCAGAATAATGAACCATCGCCATAGTAATTTTTTTACCCATCATATTCTCAACAACATAACGGATTTCTTTAATATTACCATCCCAATTTTCAACAACTTTCAGATCGTCCTGAATACCTTTGTCCTGAAAATAGCTTTTAGAAATAGCATTAATCAGCATACCCGAGGCATTCTTTTTTAACAGTTCCACATCTTTCGTTTTGTAAGCTTTTAAAACTTCTTTTGCAATATCTTCGACTTTTGGCAAACCTGCAAATAAGTTAGTTGAAATCACTATAACAGCGATCAGGATCAAAACAATAGTTCTTTTCATTTTTCTCTCCATATTTTATAAGATTTTGCTGTAAACGTTAAATATTTAAGCTTCTTACCACTTATCACTTACCACTTATCACTTACCACTTATCACTTACCACTTACCACTTACCACTTACCACTTACCACTTATCACTTACCACTTATCACTTACCACTTATCACTTACCACTTATCGCTTACCACTAGTTTATTATCACTAGTCTATTAAACCAACTTTCCTTATCCTTTCGATATTCACTTGATGCTGCGATCTTATAATCATAAAAAACAGTGATCTGTCCGTCATATATCGTAATTATAGTAGCAAAATAAGACAATTTACTTTTATTCCTTCCGGTAATAAGTTCAACAGATCTTTTCTTATCCGGAAATAACATCGCTTCAGCGAAGAAGGATTTAATCCTCTCAGAGCAAATTCGAACATCATCAGTGATCTCGACAAATTCTTCCTCAGACAACTTTTTAACATTATCATCTTTGATAATAAAATCAGTCTTTGAGAATTTTATAGTACTTATGCTTTGGGTGTCAGATAACAGATCTTTTACAAAATTTTTCAATGGAATATTTTTAGTTTTATTTGAAACGTAATTCCTTTCTTCATCCTTTTTATAAATATCAGCTGACAAAGATATTTCATCCTTCAAAATATCGTATTCAAATCCACTCTCAGTCCCACAAGTAAATTCCTTCACCAAAGAAATATCAACCATCTCACTATTTTCTGAAATATCCGCTATAACTAAGGTGTCAGCATTAACTTGAGCAACATATGGAACTACTTCCTTACTTATAGTAGTGTCCGCATTTATAATATTCTTGGATGCAACAACTCTATTTTCAGCTACCACCGGAGAATGTTCTTTAAGAGAATAGAACCAGTGCTTCTTATCTCTGTATGAATTTTTCCCTACGAAAACTCTGTAATCAGGATATAATGTAAACTGCTTATCAAAAACTGTAAGTTTTGTTGAAAAATAAGCATCTCCATCAACACTTTTACCCCAAATCCATTCGATAGAACTTTTTCTCTCTGAATTTAAGACAGTCGTCTCTAGGATCTTTCTCAGCATATCAAGATCTTTGTACTCTGGATATTTATCTAACTCTTTGTAAGTATTATCCGCAAGGTTAACTTTTCCAGATCCATTTTGAAAATGAAGCTTATTTATTCGGATTATCTTTGATCTGGATATTATGCCTTTCAGTAAATCGATCAACTCATCTATTGTCAGATGCTTTTTCTCATTAAATTTAAATCTAATCCCTTTCAGAGAATAAAAATCAACAGGAAATGGTTGGAACAGCTGCTTACCTTCATCAAGTTTTTCGAGAAGATTTTCTAAACCATCTTTGGCAATCTCTGATGACATTGAACTGATAAGTTCTTTCACTTTTAATGAATCTTGCTTTAACTCGTCAAGTCTTTCATTTTTCGTCTTGGAAAAAACCATAAAAGACATGATAAGTAATGAAATAATCAAATATTTTTTAACATTGCTGAAATTCATTTGGGAAAAATAATGTTTTTTGGCTATAAATGTAAGTGTTAATTAAAATAATTTAAGTATGTGATCTTTATTTGAACTTTATCATTTAGGAAAAGGTATAAGAAATGTAAGAATTATTAACAACTTATTCATTACTCCTCCTCATATTTAAAGTCCCTCGCTGAGGGACTTTTTTTTGAACATAAAAAAAGCAGAACCAGTCTGCTTTTTTACTTTCTAGCAAGAGCCGCCCATCGACTCTTTCATTCTAAGGGAAAACCCCGATCCGTAATACTTCTGATCAGTATAATCGAGTTTCGCTCCACCATATCTTCCAAGAAGTTTTTCACTTTTTTCATCTATAACAAAGTCAATATCTTCTTTATTTACTATAACATCGTCTTTCTGCTTACTGTCTAAAGCTATACCTAGCCTTGGACCACCTCAACCAACACCGTCAATATATAATCTTACAAAAAGATCTTTATTTTCGGGCTTGGCAAGAATTGCTTTTACTTCTTTAGTGGCAGATTCGGTTACTTCTAACATTTTTCTATCCTTTCTCGTTATTAAGAATATATCTGCGAATATAACAACGTTATTGAAAAAAAACAAATGATAAAACGCATATTAATAACTATCGTAATTTATATCTACATTAAATTAAATAATTCTGAAAAAGAATCTAATTTAACAACATCTCTTTTTAATTTCACTTTTAAATCATCTACTGATAGATCGTCCAAGAACAGTCCATTAAAATTCAGACATGTATCCGGTATAAGTAAAATATCTGATTTTGAATTATTTTCTAATACTGTGTCTATTATATCATTTCCACTGAGTAGGCCTGCAACAGTAATTTCTTTTCCCAGCAGTTTATTCTCTACCTTGAAAAGTTCTACTTGAAGACCCTTTATCTTTGTCAAAGATGGAATAACATATTTTTCAATTATTGGGTAAAAAGAATATCCTGTCACTATTGTAATTTGTGTCTTTTTCTTTATTTTCTTTGGGAAATTCTCTACTGCTTCCTGGAAAGAATCAATAAAGTTTCTGACCATACCGATACCATCTTCATACTGTTGATATTCTTCGTAATATTCATCTAAAGGAATATCTAAACCGCTTTTTAGAAAAAATTCATCCGCTGGGAATATAAATCTTGTCCCGATTTCATCTAAGAATTTTTCCTGATAGCTTGATATTAGATCTATGACCTTTTTTGCATCATCTTTTGTAACCGATCTAACAAATGGAAGATCTTCTCTATGTTTTGTCTTCCCTACAGGAACTACTGCGATAGATGCCACTTGCGGATAGAAATTTCTCAAAGTTGTAATAGTATCATCAAGAACTTCACCATCGTTCATGTCCGGACAGAGGACTATCTGTGTATGCATCTCGATTTTATTATCAGCTAAAAACGACATTTTCTTGATCAGTTCATCATCTTTTTTGATACCGAGTAATTCTTTCCGAACTTCAGGTATTATCGCATGAACAGAGATATACATGGGAGTAAGCTTCATGTCTACGATTCTGTGCAATTCTTTCTCAGTTGTCTTGGTTAGAGTGAAATAACTTCCATCGAGAAATGAGAATCTATAATCCTCGTCTTTCACATATAATGATTCTCTCAGTCCCTTTGGATTTTGAGTTACAAAGCAGAAAACACAGTCATTTCCACAATGTTTAACCTTTATTTCTTCTACCGTTATGCCATTATTTCCACTATCTGAAAAAACAACTTCTTTGGTAATTTCACCAGTCTTGAAAGAAATTTTTAATTGTTCGTCAGCTGAATAAAAAGTAAAATCCAGTTGGTCATTGACCTCATGACCATTGATATCTAAAATAGAAAAAAGAGAAGTTATTCCAGCTTTTTCAGCAGGAGATCCCTTCTCTATTTCCGTAATTTTTAACATTTTTTCTACTTAATCGAAGTATTTAGTGAAAGGTTCTTTCCACAATTTCTCTAGTTCTGAAATTTCCAGATCAATGATCTTACCTTTATGATCATTCACGATAGCTTTTTGAACAATGGTAGTCGTTCCAATCTGTACTGCAAGCTCTGTTTCGATCAATCTATCAGCAGCCTCAAGATCCTTCATCTCAAGAACAAAGGCTGCAGGTACTTCTGCAAATAATGTTTTCACTTTATCCATAACATGAATATTAAAGCCTTTTTTACCTGCAATTGCCATCTCTATCAAAGTAATTATTGAACCACCTTCGCTGACATCTGCAGCAGAAATGATATCACCGTTCTGTATAGATTCATATACCTTATAATATATATCTTTGGCAATTTGCATTTTTACTTCAGGAACTTTAGTTCCAAGTTGACCAAGTCTATCTGAGAAAATAGATCCACCCAGATGAGCTTGATTGTAATCACCCATAAGTAAAATTGGCGATCCTGAATTCTTTATATCAGGAGAAATAGTTTTTTTCCAGTCATCATTCACCGATCTAGCTGAAACACATACTACAGGAGGTACTTCGATAAATACATCTTTTGATTTATATGTTGATGAAAGTGAATCTTTGCCTGAAATTATCGGTGTTTTGAAAAATTTACATGCATCTGTAAGAGCCAGCGCTGATTTATACAGATCTGAAAGATTCGTCTCTGTCGGTTTTGGCCAGATGTGATTTTCGATCATAAATGTTCTGTCAGGATCACCACCTAATGCAATCACATTACTCATTGCCTCGTAATAAGCCCAAAGTGAGCCTGTATAAGTATCTATTCTGTTTAACACAGGATTTAATCCGTGACCCAAGATCAATGCAGCATCGGAATTTATTAGAGGTTTCATCACTGCTCCACCTGTCGGACCGTCATTCTTTTTTCCACATAAAGGGCCTTCTACACAAGTTCCCTGAACTCCATGGTCATATTGTCTGATCACAGGTTCTTTTGAAGCTATATTAAGATGAGCAATTATATCTTTAGTTGCTGCTTCATAATCGATCTCTTCCTCATAGAATTCTGCATCCTTCAAGCCTTCTTTTTCGTAAGAAGTTGCAGTAATCGTTTCCATTGGTTGACCGTCATGAAGAAATTCCATATCGATGTCACATACCAGTTCACCATCGTCATAAATTGTTAATCTTTTTGTATCTGTTGCTGTTCCAAGTACAAAATAATCTACATTATATTTTTTACATACTTTATCTATTTCACTTAAATATTCTTTAGGAACTGTCGCGACCATTCTTTCCTGAGATTCGGATATCCATTTTTCATACGATGAAAGTCCTGGATATTTTAAAGGAATATTTTCCAAATGAACTTCAGCACCTGTAATTTCTCCCATTTCTCCGACCGCTGATGAATAACCTCCCGCACCACAATCTGTTAACGCTGTAAAGATATCCATATCTCTGAGTACCATCAGACAATCGAAAGTTCTTTTTTCTTCAATTGCATTACCTATCTGAACTGCACCACTGTTTAGTTGTGACGTTTTATCTGTCATTTCCGCAGATGAAAAAGTTGCTCCGTGAATACCGTCTTGCCCAGTTTTTCCACCGAAAGAGATAAATAGATCGCCTTTCTTACATTGACCTTTCTTTGCATATTTTAATGGAGTAATTCCATCAGCTCCTACAATAACCGTTGGTTTCGGCCCAAAATCTTTATGAAAATGGAAAGAACCGTTATTCGTAGGAATACCCATTCTGTTACCATAATCACGTACACCTTCAACCACTCCTGTAAGAATTCTTCTTGGATGTAAACATCCCGGAAGAACATCCTTCATGTCCATGTCAGGATCACCGAGACAGAAAATATTTATTGAAGAAATATTCTTTGCTCCCTTTCCAGTACCTGCTATATCTCTAATAACTCCACCAGTACCTGTCATAGCTCCACCGTATGGATCTAATCCTGAAGGAGAGTTATGAGTTTCAGCTTTTATACAAATTCCATATTCCACTCCGTCTGCTTCAGTAAATCTAAACACTCCGGAATTATCTTCGAATTTGGAAATTACATCTGGATGATTTATTTCTTTCTCAGCATCTCTTACCAGACCAATGATCGATCTTTTTTCTTCTCCATCAAATATCACTTTTGCTTTAAAAGTCTTATGACCACAATGTTCTGACCAAGTTTGAGCTAAAGTTTCCAGCTCCACATCAAAAGCATCTCTGTCTAATTTTTTATAATAATCTTGAATTGTCTTCATTTCTTTCAAAGTTAAGAAAAGTTTGTAATCCGATAGGTTCATCAATTCTTTGTCATTCATTGTTCTAATCGGAATTATTGCAGTTTTCTCTGAATTGACATGCACTAACAGATCCTTTGGAGCTTCTCTTAATTCCATCTGAATTTGAGAATTCATCAAAATTCTATTTTTTATAGTTGATAATTCAACATCTGAAAGTTCATCCTTGAAGCAGTAAGTAAATGAAACTGCTGTTGCTTTTAGATCATATCCTGAATCAACTAAATTATTATGAACTGTCTCAGTCTCAGGATTCATTACACCCGGCTGAAAAGCAATTTCCATTTTTTTTGTATAATCATCATAAAAATTACCATTAACCACATATTCTTCAGTAATAGGACAAGCAAGAATATTCTTCGCAATATCTATTGCTTCAGATTCCGATAATCCTTGAACATAAAAATTCTTTATAATCTTAAGTTCGTGAATATCCGTATGGAGAAATTCTTTTATTTGATGCTTTACATGTTTTTCTTTTGGATCGCCAACCTTTGAAATTACCGATATTTTTTGAATTGAATCAGGCATGATAACCTCTAAATTTTATACTAAACATTCATTATTATTACACACGGGAGAATATAACGATTTGGTGATATATTTGCAAGGTGATATATTGTATAAATACAATTAATTTTATTGATTGCTATAAACAAATCATTTCTACCTACAATACTCTATCTTTTAAAACAATTGTATGCCAATTGTAAAATTAAAGATTAAAAAAGGTTAATATAATCTATATTGTACCCTATAAACTGGACAGATAAAAAAAGGGGGTGTATGTTTGCAATTTTTTTATTAAACTGGTATAGATAAATAGAATTAAGGAATTTAT
>JAQIDB010000103.1 GCA_027858225.1 Candidatus Delongbacteria bacterium | reverse complement strand
CTACTTTTTGCCATGACCGTTAGCCCTAATTAATTATTCTTTTTTAAAACAATCCCTATGTGTCAATTTAAAGATATAAAAAAAGAGGTGGAACTAAGCCACCTCTAATGATTTGTATTCAGTATCACTGAGACTATTTCATTAATATCATTTTCTTTGTAATACTCATTCCGTTTACTTCAAGAGTATAAAAATACATACCTGAGTTAAAATTACTTGCATCAAAATTAACTTTATGAATTCCTGCTTCTTTGCTTCCATTTAAAAGTTCAGAAACTAATTGTCCGTTAATGTTAAAGACATTTAGTTTTACTTTTCCGGTAGTTGGTAATGCAAACTGAATCTGTGTTACAGGGTTGAAAGGATTTGGATAGTTCTGTTCAAGTGTAAACTCTGTTGGTAATGTAGAACCTGCAATGTCAGTCTTCTCTTCATCTCCATCTGTTACATCCAGTTTAGAAATTAAATCACGGATATTCTGTGAATTGTCAGTTCTGCTTTTACCATTATTCTCTAGATCTTTCAACATGTTAGCAATACCTATGTTGATTTCGGCAAGTAGAATCTCTTCATCGTTGTCAGCTTCTTCCTTCATCATTTCAGCTATAGCAATCGCTTCATCGAATCTCTTACCTTTGATATGTGTAGCAACTTTTCTACCTTTGAAGAACTTCTTATGCGATGTTTCTTCAGATTCTATTGCTTCTTCATACATAGTTATCAATTCGTTATTATCTAGTTCAGCCTGCTCATATAAATAAGGTAATCTTGACATTGCAACATAGTACTCAGGTGTATCAACATACTTATCAATTATATGCTCAAATAACTTAATTGCAGGTGTGATCTTATCTTTTAATTCAAGGTTTAAAGCATTTGATACAATCCTGCTTTCTGTTGATATAGACTGCATTATTTCCGATTGGGCAATATCAGTACCACATGGAGCTGAATAATATGGTGTATAATCAATTGTATAATCTGGATGTCCAAAAAAATGATCATCTTCAATTACAGGATACCCCCAGTAATTATATTGGACATCTACTGTTATATGCTGATCTCTTATATCTTTTTGTGCAATTGATATTGCAGGGAAGTTTGGACTGGAATATACGTCATTATTCCTCATGTAAATATTTCCTGTTGGTATAATACCTATATGAGCACTTGGAAATAGAGCAGTATTACCCTCATAAGCATTCTTTGCAAAAGTACAGTTTGCACTTTTATAAATTGGTATTTGATCTTCAGTACTGATAAGTATAGGCATTGCATCATTCCCGGAAATGAGCATACCATAATGCTTACTATATGTAATTTCACAACTTGAAACAACTGGTGAACAAAGTACAAAATAAACACCAATATTGAAATGAGTAACATTATTCTTACTAAATGTACCGTCAGCTCCAGTGATCATAATACCTCTTCCCTCATCTGTACCTGTCAATGTATTATTTTCTATCGTATATTCATAACCGGACGACATTCCAAGCAGATCAATTCCGTTTATACAACCTTCAAATGTTGAGTTCACAACATCAAATTTATAAGTTCCATCACCTTTAATTCCTGTCTCGGCACTAAATATACTTACATTATCAAAATCAACCGTACTGCCACCCAAACAATTAATACCAAGCCATTTACCGGTGGCATCAATATAAGAGAAAGTTGTACCTTTAGCAGTGAAATATGATTTGTTCATTACAACTATCTCTGCATTTTCTGATACCTCTACCATTGAACCGTAATCAAATACAAGATGTGAACCATTAAGATTTATAAGTTTTGAGTCTGCCTGAAGTTTTAAAGTTGCTCCATCGGTAATATTCAAATCTACAAAACCTAAACTCAAAGTCGATTTTTCTTTAATATCAACTAATACATTATTTCCAACAGTTAAATCACCCGAGATAATTGTATTACCTTCAATCTCTACTATTGCACCTTCTTCTAACACTAAGTTTGCACCTTCGTTGATTATAAGCTTAGAACCCGAATACAACCTTAATGTGCATCCTGCTTTAATTACTAATTCAGAACCTGACTCTAAAATCAAAGAAGAATTTTCAAGTAATCTTATATATTGATCACTGCTTACTTCAATTTTTTGCTGATCACTTAGATTTATAGTTGACCCGACAGTTACTTCATACAAAGTTTTTCTGTAAACACCAGTGTTTTCAGGGTTAGCTCTGTAGCTTTGCCATTCAATATATTCTGCTATACCTTCAGTATCATAAGTATAAGTTGATTCCTCTCCATCAGAAGTTACAACCTCATTTTTATTATCTTTGTTGACATCCCCGATGAATGGAGTCTGCCCATTCCCTATCAAAGGCCAACCCAGAGCAGGTGTACCATCTTCTGAATTATATGCATATATTAAGCTATTGGGAGTTGAATAATACATATTTGTTAGGCTATTGGAAGATGAAGATATCACTATTTCATATTTCGAATCTCCATCAATATCGGCTATTACAGGATTAGCTTTTATCGCCACAAGATCTAGATTATTGATAACCCATAACGGTTCGCCCCAGTTATCAAATCCATATAGTTTCCTATTACCACCTATAAACACTTCCGGTTCAAAACCTTCTGTAACATCTGCTACTGAAATATTAGGCAGAAAAACCTCATTTGATTTCATATATATTGAAACACCATTCCAACTATAAGAACTGTTTCCTTCATTATAGATCGTACCATCGGAGTTTAATATATAAATCTTACCTACGATACTCGTACCGTATTTTGGTATAATCACGTTAGATACAACTATTATTTCAGAATCACTTTTTAGATCCATATTAACTATCACTGGATTACACCAAAATGCTTCGTTTGTTACTCCAGTGCTAAAAAACGGTTGTGCTCCCAAATAATCTTCTCCGTCGTAGTTGAATGCATATAATCCATCTCTCCCACCAAATACTATCTCTTTGTAGCCGTCATTATTGATGTCCCCGACAGCAATACCACCCGTTGTCCAGCCACCCGTTGTCAAACTCCCAGTTGATCTTGGCCATCCGGTTTTTTTTTCAAATGTTGAACCGTTGTATTCGTAAGCACATATTCTTCCGTTTTCATCAGCAATTATAATATCATTTACTCCATTATTATCAATATCTGCAATCACCGGTTCTGTCAATATTTGACCAAAATCTATCGGGAAATTCATTAATTCGGGCGCAGATGAACTGTTAGTATATTTGTAAACACACAAACTTTGTGTAGAACTTCTGGTTGCAACAACAACTTCATTGATACCATCATTATCAATATCACCCAATGCACTTTTAGACCAAATTCTTTTCCCATCTATTACAGCAAAACCGTTCATATCATCAGATGCTCCAAGATAATTAGTAATTTCTGAACCATCAACATTGAAACCCACTATATAACCATCATTATCAATACTTCCTGTTACAAATATCTCATCTTCACCATCATTATCTATGTCAGCAACACTCGGAGCATTATTAAGTCTGCACAGTTCAATTGATTTAACAGGCCATCCTGTTGTAGCACTTAACAAAGTAGATGAAGCAACTGCATCTGACATGCTTCCTACATTAATATTTGATTGATCGGCATATAGCGTACTGAATCTATAAAAATATCTAGTATAATCCTGACAGTTCAAATCAGTATATCTCATTCCATCCCCTGATATAACCAAGGGGGTCAAATTTAACTTCTCATACTCACCATTTATTTCTGTGCTTCTATATATATTAAACCTACAACTACTTCCCATATTATCATTAAGAGGATCCCATTTTATTGCGATACCATTCTTATATGATGTTGTTTCGACACTGTTTAAATCAATAACAGAACCTTCAATACTTGTATATAACGTATTAAATTCGTAATGCCAGAGTCTACCGTTCCCATCCTCAACATCAATTTCTATCAATGCATCATGATTCCCGTCAACAAGATCAAATGAAAAAGTTCCTGCTGATGCATCCGTTTCTAGAGAATCAATGAATACGTAATTAAAATTTGATGGTTGTATATTTTTAACTGAAGAAGTAGAAGATGAAGAAATGTTGACGGTTAAATTATTTAATTCTGAATTACCATAATTTGAAATCTCCAAAGTTACTTCGAAATGTTCAGCACCAGTAATTTCATTTATCTCTACTAATTCTAACCTATCTAAAACAAGAAGTTTAGAATTTTTTGCTCTCAAACTATCCATTTCTGTAAAAATATCCTGATCAGTTGTTATTGTGAAAGTAAAGACAACAATTTCACCATCTGGTATGTCATTATCTACAGAAAAAATATAGTTATTTAGGCAATTTTGACTCTCCATCGATGAAATATTGTTATAATTAGATGTTGGACTCGATATAGTTATGTATTCATTATCAGTTGATAAGTCCCCAGTAATACTTGTGATTGTATTTAAACTTGTATTCTTAATAATAATCGGAAGTTCTATTGTTTCACCTCCATCTATAAATCCATCCGAATCACCAACACTTGCTACGCTGTTTCCATCGTAAACAGTTTTTTCAGCTATAAAAAGATATGCCTGGTTTGAAACATCAATCGGTATGCTTAATTCGTACGGCAGATAATCTTTTCCTGTCACAGTAAGTTCGATATTGCCTTCCGCTGTATCAGGTGTATAAGTAAATGTTGCGCTACCTTCTGCCTGATTATAAACATATGCTTCTCCAGTTTTATTCAGGCATACTATTGTCTCAATTGTTTCTCCAGTATGGACTATAATCTGATTTTCTCCTGTAGAAATGTATGCTCCAGCGTAATTACCTTCATTATCTATATACCCAGTATTTCCATCCGCATTAACAATAAATACAGTAACATTATCGAACTTATCAGGTGTTTTTGTCCAAATCGGCAACTCAGGATCTCCAAACAGTGTTTTCCCTGAGTTAAAACCCATTATTTGATGTGCAATACCTATATGATAACTGTCTTCATAATCTTCACTGTTATATAAATTATAAACAGCATCCATAAACCGTTGATGTAAACCAGCACTACCCCACGATCCCTCCTGAACATTCGCCAGAGCTGCCACTGAACCTCCATTCGGATTATTCAACAGTCTTTCGACAATACAATCCTTAAAAAGATATCCTGGATTACATCCTTCTGTTAATAATATGTTAGAAAATATAGCTTCTCCGTTATTATTTTCCAATTCATAGGCATCTGTTCGATATATCATTTCTGCAGGTATATATGTGTTAAAATTCTGATGTGCACCAGTTCCTAAAGCTGTTGGCGATGAGTGATCAAAATGTAGAACCATTCCGAAATGATTATCTTGTGTATTATTCCCATTGTAATCGTTAAGATTTATATTACCACTTAGTGCACCCAAAGCATTCATCTTGCTAAGTGTTAAATTACCAAGTGATAATTCATATGGAGGATATTCCGTTAAGTAATAAGGATTCTCACTTTTTTCATACAATTTCAGACTGTTGATATTTTTGGATGCATAATTATCGGAAATCCAATCGTACTTACCTCGAGTCGTACTATTATATATAGTATAGATATATTTCTGATCTTCTACGGTTGTAATTGTCTCCCCATCAATTCCGTTCAGAACCAAAAGATTACTTACATATGACCTTTCTTCATCATTTAAACCAGTCAGTTTTTCATAATTAATAGTTTTTGAGATAAAATTCTCTGCTTCATTTATATCTTCAACTGGTGCTCTACCGACTAATAACTCCAAACCATTATCGGATGTAACATCCATATAATATTCATCATAAGGACGACCAGTCGCACTAAATAAGTTTGTTGGAATAGTGTTCGTATCACCGCCTAATAGTACGTAAAAGATCCCAAATTTACTGTATTGCTCCGCTAAGTAAGCTACGATCCTTTCTTTAACATCTCCTGTATAATTACCCATAATATCATCAATCTCAACTACAATTGCTGGTACACCTTTTTTTGTTTTCCAATCAGCAAGTTTTTGAAATTCCTCTTTGAATTCCTCCGATGTTATAATAACATATTCTGGCATTGTGAAAGCGTATAAGGGCATGGATTTATTCTTTGTAATTGTTCGTACAACGTTGTTTTGCTTAATTACTTCTTTAGCACCCCCTGTTAAAAAATTCATATCATCAGGATTTTCAATTTGTGACTTTATCATTTTTCTTGTCATTTTATATATTTTTTCATTCTGCTTTTCAGGAAGAGTGTAAGAATCTTTTGAACCAGTGTAATTTAACGTGAAATTAATATCAGAATAAACCTTTAATTCCTTTGAATCTGTATCATACTGAACAGGATAAACTTCAACAGTGACTATATGGTAACCGAATCTGTATTCCTCTGATTTTATTTCCAATATTTTATTTGGATATAGTAGTCCTGATGAATAAACTTCTTCATTAGGTAATACAAATTCAATAATATCTCCGTCATCCGTTTCTAACGGAGGTTGTGTAGGTAAAACATTGTATTCCCTGTCGTCAATTATTTCCAACTGAGTTGAATTTATTGTTATGTTTTCGACACTTGATTCTAAAGGAATTATATAGCTCAATGTTTTACACGGTAACTGTGGATTTCCAATTTCTTTTGTAAATTCGTAGTCACCTTCGATTAAAATAGCATCATACCCGTTTTGGGATACAATTTGAATGTCATTGACATTCATAGTTACACTTCCAGTGTAACTTCCAAACACTAAACTGGCAGTTATCATTATCTCTACAATAATAATCGACATCATTTTTCTCATTTTTCACCTCTGTTTCTTACATCATACTTTTACATCTCTTATAATTACGGTCTTCTTACGATCCTGAATCCCCTTTCTCCATATCCATACTCAAGTAATTCACCGGTTCTAAAAGCTAACAAACAATAAAAATAATCATTTAACCAGCTTCCTCCCCTTGAAATTTTACGACGATCACCACTTTCAGGACCATGTGGATCAACCACAGTGCCTGAGTCAAGGCAATCTTGATAGTAAAAATAGTCTGGGAAGTCACTCCAGTCCCAGCAGAATTCTGCCAGATTACCACTCATATCATAAATTCCTAATTGATTTTGCTTTTTCATACCGATAGGTCTCGATCCGATTTCTAGTGGGTTAGCAGATTGAAAATACCAAGCTACATCATCAATGATATCACTTCCACTATATGTATAATTGTCAATCCAGTGACTACCACCTCTCGCTGCATATTCCCATTCTGCTTCAGTAGGGAGTCTATAACCATTTGCGACCCAATTGCATTCAACAGCATCCCATTCGGGATTCGGATTCGAATATGTCGGTATAGTTCCCCAGTCATCAGGATCAGTTGATCCATATAATGAATATACAGGTGTATATTCTTCCGCGATACTTCTCTTATTGCAATATACTATAATGGCATACCAGTTCATGTAATAAGCAGGGAAATTATCTCCGTAACCTTCGTTAGTGCTTGCATACAACGGCATATACTGACTCCATTCAAGCTGAGTAACTTCATATCTCCCTATATAATAATCACTAACTGTTACACTATGTACAGGTCTGCATCCATCATGCAGACTGTCACTCTCTCCTCCCATTTCAAAAGTACCTCCCTCAACAAAAACCATTTGAGCTTCGGTTATTTGTATATATTCTACATCATTCAGATCAAATTCTTCTGTTGAAGTTCCTTCATTAAAATTAACATCCATTCGAGCTGAATAACAAGCTATTGTTATAATAGCATATATTATCAATAACTTTCTCATATTTTACATCTCCTAAGTCAATAAACATAAAAACACTTAAGGTTTTCTAACTACTCGAAAACCATAGCGATCAGAAGAATCTACAGGATCGAGAATTACGCGATATGAAACACGGCAGAAATATGAATCCCCCAAATAATCTCCACCTTTTAATATTCGACCCCAAGTTCTGTCTAATGGTCCTGTAGGATCATAAACCGTTCCCAAGTTATAACAATCTGAAAAGTAATTTGGATTAAAAGAATCCCAACACAACTCTTCTAAATTACCACTCATATCATAAATCCCAATTTGATTTGGTGATTTAATCCCTGCCTGATGCAAGTAATTCCCTGAATTAGCAGAATACCATGCATAATTCGTCAAAGCTGTTTCTTCATGACACCCACTGTATTCATAATCATCAGTATTATGAATTCCCCCTCTTGCAGCATATTCCCATTCCGCTTCTGTTGGTAATCTATAACCATTTGCTACCCAGTTACATTCAGCTACTTCCCAATCTGGATTATAAACAGTCGGGATTTCACCCCAGTCTGTAGGATTAGTTGAACCCAAAATCGAATAACAAGGTATCAATCCTTCCATTATGCTTCTCTTGTTGCAATATACAATAGCATCATACCAGCTAATATTGTTTACCGGATATCCATCTCCTGATATTTCCCCCATACCTACAAAATTGTCCATTATTGTACGCCACTCTTCCCATGCAATCTCAGTTTTGGTAATATAAAAATCACTCACACTTACACTGTGTACGGGCAATTCTTCTGTAGCTCCTCGATTGTAATGGTCACCCATTTCAAATGTACCACCTTGGACAAATATCATCGAACTGTCGCAGAATTCAATATTTCTAAGCTCATTATAATCAATATCCACAGAAGATGTGCTATCGCTGAAACTGATGTGTATTATTCCTCCAAAGCACAAATTGTTGATCATTGAAAGCAATATTATATATCTCATTTTATTTCTCACTAATTTATTTAATTAATAGTACTTTACTACTAAGGGCATGGTCATTTTGAGACACTTTTACAAAATATACACCCGAAGACAAACTGTTATTTCCGGCATTCCATTCAATAGTATGATTCCCAGAATTGAATTTTCCTTCC
This sequence comes from Candidatus Delongbacteria bacterium, assembly GCA_027858225.1. Lineage (GTDB taxonomy): Bacteria > UBA4055 > UBA4055 > UBA4055 > UBA4055 > WTAK01. The sequence continues at coordinate 836 of JAQIDB010000103.1, read as the reverse complement.
TGTATCGTATCAACATATTGACCCAAATGATTAAATATATCAACTCTTGTCAATCCGGGATCTTTTAAAGTAAAACTTATCGTAGTAATCGGATTGAACGGATTAGGATAGTTTCTTAGAAGTGAAATTCCTAATTTAGTCAGTATTTCATCTTGATTTTCAATTCCACTCGAATCTGTAAAGGTAATATTTAAAATTTTACTAATATCGTAATCAATGTAAGAACCGTCCTTCTTCTTTATTCTCAAAATTTGATCACTAAAATCAGAGAATGATATACTTGACATATTTTCCATTTTATAATTTTGAATCGTAGAATCTCTATTCACTTTAAACAAATCCTGACTGTATAGCATATGTATACTTCCGATTATGAATGCCAATATAAACAATTTCTTCATCATTTAAATACTCCAAATATTTCAACTTTTCTAAAATTGATCAGGTATTTCGACCCATAATTCACTCATTGTATAATATTGAAAAATAAATCAAATGGCAAGTAAAAATAATTGTCTTTTTAGTTATAATGCTATTTCGTATGATAATTAATCTAATTATTCTCTTTACATTAAATAGATTGAATAATAAATTGACACATAGGGATTGAAGAACTAATTCTTAAAAAAAAGAAAAATGAACAAGGGCTAACATTGGCAAAACATCAATGGGTTACTTAGACATTTGACTCGCTCTTCCCACTGCTTTTTGCCATATCCGTTGTGGGCAATAGGAACTTCAAATAGATAGCAAAGTTAAGCTGAATTGATTAAATTGTAGATAATGGAAAAAGGGGAAATAAAATGAAATATTTGTGCATATTTATCTTCATATTC
>JAQIDB010000194.1 GCA_027858225.1 Candidatus Delongbacteria bacterium | reverse complement strand
GTTACGAATCCAAATCCTTTTGAAGAGTCAAACCATTTTACGGTTCCAGTTTCACGCTCTGCCATTAAACAACCTCCATGATTGCTATTTTGTTAATTTGTTACGAACAGAGCTTTCCCAGATTTCTTTGGTCCGTGAAAAATATCTGCTCACTCACGAATTAACAAGATAATACTTAAATTATTCAAAAGCAATAAAAAACCTTGAGTACTAATTACATAGGCTATGGCTGTTTTGTTTTATGATATAGTTTTCAGCTCTTCCCACATGGAATAAGCTCTTCTTAGGTGTGGAATGACAATCGAACCACCCACAACCAATGCAATAGAGAATATCTCATCCATCTCTTCATCTGAAACTCCTTCATTTTTAGCCTGAAGTAAATGGTAATTGATGCAATCATCTTATCCTCCAAAATACCTTTTAATACAATCATTTGTTTCTTGATAGATATACCTTTAATATCTTTTTTTCAAGTTGATTTTTAAACATTTTTTGGCTAAGTTAACTTACTAAAGGCTATATTGTGGCCTTTTTCTATTAATTAGAAATGATGATTAAACAATTTTATGGAGTATATTATGAAAAAATTAGTTTATTTTATCTGCATTTTCTCATTTGCATTCTCTATTTTCGGACAAGAATCTGACCTTGAAAAATACAAAAGAATGGCTTCAGAAGATGTTGGTAAGTGGAAACAAGATGTTGATGCTGAGTTAGATGCCTATCAAGAACGTGTTGAGAAGGAAAGAAAAGAATGGAAAGAATATGTAAATAAAGTAAGAGGTCAATGGGGAGAATACACAGGCAGTACTCCTAAAGCCTGGGCTGAGTATAGTAACGATTTAAAATCATTAAGTGTTGTTGATTTTGAGAATAATTACATTGAAATAGCAACAATTGTAGATACTGATAATAAAGCCAAATCTGAGGCTCAGATCCAAAAGCGATTTGAAGAAATGTTAGCAGCTAAAGAAGAAGGCTCAAATAATAATTTATTAGCCGGACAGATAAAATTTGAACAAAAAGCAAATTTTGTAAAGCCTGTTAAGAAAAAGGTTATCGTAGAAAAACAAATTAAAAAAGATAAGAAAGTTTATAAAGCAGTTACTCAGGAAAATCAAAAAAAGTTTGTAAAGGAGACAGTCAATAAAAAGCTAAAAAAGGAAGTTATCATAGGTGATGATGGAAGAGCTAGAACTAAGTATTCAGTTACTTTAGAAATGGTTCCTAACAGCATTCAAATTCGTGCAAAAAAATATATGGACTTGATCCAAAAATACAGTAAAAAATATGACCTTGATCCAGCTTTGATAATGGCTTTGATCCATACAGAATCAGCTTTTAACCCAAAAGCTTTCTCAAGAAGACCTGATGGAACTCCAATGGCTTGTGGCCTTATGCAAATAATTCCTTCACAGGCAGGTAGAGATGCTCACAAAGCTTTATTCGGAAAAGATAAAATAGTTAAACCAGAATATTTATTTGATCCTGAGAGAAACCTTGCAATGGGTACATGGTATGTAAGGTGGTTAACGAAGTGGTGGAATAGAATTGAAAAGAAAAAGCATGGAAAAGCTAGTAGCGTAATAAAAAATGAGTATTTCACTATATCTTCATATAATCAAGGTATGGGTACTATTTTAAATAAAGCATACAAACCTAGAAAGTTAAACGAACAATCGGATTCTAAAACTTATGATATTCTAACCTCCGATAGAGCTATACCTGAAGAAGGAAGACATTACTTAGAAAGAGTAAACAAAAGAAAAAAACTATACAAAAAATAGGCATAATAATGATAAAAAAATCAACTTTATTACTAATTGTAATCTTTAACTGCTCCTTATTTGGTTTGGATTGGATTCAAGACTATGAAGAAGGTATTAAAATAGCAACTAAACAAAAGAAACCTGTGCTTTTTCTTTATGTATCACCTAAGCAGAAGGAAAGTTTAGAACTAAGTTATGTAATATCAAAAGGGCATCTTGATTGCTTGGACGATAAATTCGTTATGGTTCAATTGATTGTAGATAAACCTGAAAATTCAAAAAGACTAAAATCCCTCAATATGAACCAGATACCTTTGTTTATTTTGCAGGATTTCAACCCTGAAAGAAAATTATCTGTTAATATGCTGTTTATTCCACCACCTCAGATTTTCAATGCTTTATTTGAGGTTTATTCTACCATTGGAAATCAATTTATGAATATTGGTGATACTCAAGCTGCAAGAGGAGCATTTGAACTTATCTCAGGTATCCCTAACGAAATGGGTACTCAAGCCAAAAATGCTGTAAAACAAATAGACAACAAGAACAAAAAAGGTAATTCAGACTCTAAAGAAGAGAAAGCAAAAACAGCTAAATCCTTCTTTGATAAAGCCTCGATAAGCGTAAAGAACGGAAATTTTGATAAAGCATATTTATATCTTCAAAAAGCAATTGATGCAGCACCAAAATCAAAGATAGCTGAGAAAGCAAAATTAGAAATGGATAATATCTTACCTAAAGTTGATAAATCCAAATTTTTAAAGACAAAAGATACAAAAGGATCGAAAAAATGAATTATGTAACCGAAAAAGGAATGAAAGATCTTATTGAAAAGCTATATAATATGAAACATGTTTTAAGACAGGAGATCTTAGATAGAGTTGAAGAAGCTAGAAAGCTTGGTGATCTTAAAGAAAATGGTGATTATAAAGCATCCAGAGAAGATCTTACCAGAATTGATTCAAGAATTGGTGAGCTTGAAAATTATATCGCTCAATCTCAAATCATTTCTAAGGATAAGATGACAAATGATGTTGTTAGAATTTTAAACACTGTAAAAATTATAGATCATACCAGAAAAAAAGAATTAGAGTATACACTTGTTTCTCAAGCAGAAGCTGACCCTATAGAAAGAAAAATATCCGCGGACTCCCCTATTGGTAAAGGCTTACTGGGGAAAAAAGTAGGTGATAAGTTTTTAATACATATACCTATTGGTGAAATTGAAGTAGAAATTTTAGAAATAACGTCTTAATAATTATTTTGGAGCATTTATATGTCCGGTCACTCAAAATGGGCTACGATACGTAGAAAAAAAGAAAAAACAGATGCAGCAAGAGGTAAAATATTTACAAAATTGATTAAAGAAATTACTACAGCCTCAAAATTAGGTGGTAGTAAAGAAGACGCTAACCCGAGATTAAAAGTAGCTATCCAGAAGGGCAAAGACGCAAATATGCCTTTGGATTCTATAAATAGAGCAAGATTAAAAGGTGCTGGAGAATTACCAGGAATAGTTTATGAAGATCTAGTTTATGAAGGATATGGGCATGGTGGAGTAGCTATAATTCTTGAATCTATGACAGATAACAAAGTAAGAACTGTTGCTGAAGTTAGATTTGCTTTTAATAAGTACGGTGGAAACATGGGAGAAAGTGGTTCAGTAGCCTGGATGTTCCATAAAAAAGGCATGATCGTAATTGACTCTGAAAGAGTTGATGAAGATCAAGTTATGGAAGATGCTTTAGAAGCTGGAGCTGAAGATATGATATCTGAAGATGGTAAATTTGTAATTTATACTGAATTTAAAGATTATCTAAGTGTTTGTGATATACTTGAAGCTAAATATACTTTCGAGTCAAACGAACTTACTATGGTAGCTGACAATGATGTAAAAGTTCCTTCCAACAAAGTTGAACAGTTGATGAAGCTAATCGAAGCTTTAGAAGATCTTGATGATATTGATGATGTTTACACTAACGCGGACATTGATGAAGCTGACATGGACTCAGAATAGATGAGGGTTCTTGGAATAGATCCCGGTATCGGATGCACAGGATATGCTGTTTTAGAACTTAAAAATAATAAATTCCATTTGATCGAGCTTGGAGTTATCAGAACTTCTCCAAAAGATACAATGCCAGTCAGGCTAAAAATTATTTACGAAGGTGTTTCAGAAGTTATTGCTTCTTTAGAACCGAACGAAATGGCTATTGAAACTGTTTTTGTAGGTAAAAATGTTCAATCTGCTCTAAAACTAGGACATGCCAGAGGTGCGGCCATAATCGCTGGCGCAATAGCTGGTTTGGATGTTCAGGAATTTTCACCCAAAGAAGTTAAAAAGAATATTGCAGGTACTGGGAATGCCACAAAGGAACAAGTTCAATTTATGGTAAAATCAATTCTCAGACTGGACAAAGTCCCTAAGCCTAATGATGCTGCTGATGCTGTTGCTATTGCATTGTCATTCATACAAACCGTAAAATTTCGTAATGCTACAAAATTTAAATAATAGGATAACTAAATGATAGAAATGATAATCGGAGAAATACTCCATAAAGAACCTAGCAAAGTAATTGTGAATTGTGCAGGAGTTGGATATTCTTTGAGCATTTCATCTTATACTTATTCTAAATTATCTGAGACAAATAAAAAACATATATTTCATACCGTTTTCAAAGTTCGAGAAGATGATATGTCCCTTTTTGGTTTTCTGGAGAAACAGGAAAAAGAAGTTTTTATTATTCTTAGCACGGTCAGTGGTATTGGAGCAAAGACTGCTATGGTACTTTTATCAGAAATAAAATATGACAGACTTTACAATGCTATCGCAACCGGAGATGTTACTTTAATTTCTCAGGCACATGGCATAGGCAAAAAGAAAGCTCAAAAGATAGTATTTGAGCTTAAAGATAAAATATCTGCTTCAGATGATATTTCAGATGTTTTAAATGTAGGAGTTATTAGCGGCAATTCAGAGGCAGTTTCAGGATTAGTACAGCTTGGATATAAAAACACTGATGCAAATGCTGTTGTAGCTAAGATTATGAAAGAACATGGAAAGGATCTTTCTACGCAGGAGATTATCAGACATGCTTTGCAAAATAGGATGAAGTAATAATTCCTATAACCTTCCCAACAATTCTTTTAAATTTTCTAGATTTTCAATTTCTAATTCTTTTGTTTTATGCAGAAGTTTTATTTTCAGATCATCATCCATTGTTTTGCTGGAAATCTTTTCTAAATAATTTGATATTTGCTCATAAATATAGGCAATATCCTGCATAAATTCTTGTGTTTCAAGATCATAATATTCAGATACTTCCGTTAGATAATCTTTTGCCTTAGATCTACATTCACTCCATACTTTTGCATTCCACCAATTTCCCTGAGAATCTCCGTATCCTTTTTGTACAGCTTTGATAAAGTTATCATAAGCATCAAGTCCTATACCATAATTATCCCAAGCATAACTTTCAGAACTCTCAAATAGTTCAATGGCATACATTATACTGTTAAATACCATTTTCTTTGCACCTATCGCAGAAACCTTATGATAGGAATAGAAATTCACATGAAATTCTTCGCCCAATTCTTCCCATGTGGCAAAGGTTAATTTTCCAGGAGGATATTTTGCTTTACCCCATGGTTGGCAACACAAAAATCCTTCATCTTCGATACCATACATTATCTGATGATCATTATTTACTAGAGAACATGGAACACCCTTTTTAAGATGAGATACAATCGTTGATTCTACTTTTATTCTAGCAGCCTCAATTAATGTCGGAGGATAGAATCCCATATCTGTCATAACAATTCCCATATTTTTCAACAAATCTGTGAACTTACTCATATTCCAACAAGATGGTCCACTTGGACATAGTTTCCTATGTACATTGATCAGAAAAGCTTGCCCTGTTGCACCAAACACAAAAGCATCGCTATAATTAAACCCATAATAATCAGTTACACCTTTAATTACTCCCATCAATGATGTATTAAAAGGTTTCATCTTTAAGTTCTTTAATTCCATGATATTTCCATGCTTATTATTTTTTGATTGAATAAATATATAATAAATTAATAGCTTTATCAATTATTTCATCAGGAAAGTCATAGTTAGGATCATGAAGCACTGGGTGATCCATACCTGTGGAAGCATTGGAAAATGTTCCTGCATTTAACAATAGTTTTCCCAACTCAAAACCAGGTATATTATGAATTCCATAAATCTCATTGATTTGCAAGTCTAAGAATACTTTATTAATCATTAAAGCCTTAACACCCTGCCCCGTTTCTTCAGCAGATTGAAAAATCAAAACGATAGATCCTTCTTTCGGCTTGTTTTGAGACAGCTTTTCAGCTAATCCAAGTAAAATAGCAGCATGGCCGTCATGACCACACAAATGCGCTGTATTCTTCGTTTTTGAAGCATATTCAAAAGAATTAAGTTCCTGAATAGGAAGAGCATCAATATCTGCTCGGAATGCCATATTTTTACCTTTCTTGGAACCTTTGAAAACTACTATCAGAGAACCCGCAAGTTCTAACAGCTTATCAGGATTAAACTCTTGGATAATATTCTTAATAAATTCCACAGTATTAACTTCTTTACCTGACAATTCAGGTTTACTATGTAATTCTTTTCGTATTTTAATTAGATCGAGCATGGTTTACTCTCTTTTTTTATTTTTTCTTCCCGACTTTCATCAATGGTTGTGTGTATTCGTTATATAATTCAAATAGATATTCAATTCGTGCAGATTCAGATATGAAAGGTTGTGGTCTGTAACACAGATCAACCGCTTTATCTAATTCTTGATGAGCTTTTACTAATTTCGGTGGCATAGTTAAAGTATCGTAAAGGTCGGCTAAACTACTATCAGGGAATTCAGCTCTAACATCTAAAACTTTTTTTGCTTTATCTTCAACTCTCTTATTATTTTTTTCGTTTAAATCTTTAGGCCATGGGTAATTATTATAAACAATATCCTTTGAATAACGATAATCACTTTTCAATCTACCACAAGTATATTTTACCCAAGCCATGTGCATTTGACTTGTTAATACACCAAAATTATAAAGAGTGCCATTAGGTATTGAAAGCATTGTATCACTTATGATGCTATTGTAGTCAAAGAATCCCATAGGTATGTATTTTCTATTTTCAGAAGAAACTCTAGGTACTGCTATAAAAGTTTCAGGGTGGTTAGTATCCCTAAATAAAAAAGGAGTTGACGCATATTTTTGAGTTGACGGTGCAACACTATCTAACCTAAATTGTTTAACAGCTTCAACACATTCCATCACTTTTGGCATACTTCTTAATTCTTGAGGTGATATATCTTTTAACCAAAGACACCATCGTTTTTTATTATTCAGAAATTCTCTTGCACTTATTAATGGCTTAATAAATTTCACTGCTTTAGGTTCTTCAGCTATAAATTGTTCTTTTTCAATATCTGAGAAAAGAAGGTTACCACCGTCCAAAGGCATATTTCCAAAAGACATTTTAGGTACATTACTTATTGGTTTGCTTTTTCTTGTTATTATTAAGTCTTCAGCGCTAGCTAAATAAGGATTGATGTTTTTTGCTATCAATTCAGTAGGTTCACCTTTGATATCTAAATAAGTAAACAATCTCTTCTTCTTAATATCATTATTCGAAAAACCAATAATGACACAGTAAACAGCGGCTTTACCTTTAGCTTCATTTGTCCATTTAAATGTTGTATGTGCAAAATGAATTTTTATTTCGTACTCATTCAGTAATTCATTCCATAAAACACTAACCTGTTCTCCCTGTGTAATTGAGTTTGTTGAAACAAATCCAACTCTTATATCTGTACCTACAATATATCGTGTAGCTTTCAAATACCATGCAGCAACATAATCTAATATTTTCCCATTTTTTATACCATTGAAAAGTTCTGCCATCTCATTTCGTTGTTCAATATTTAATAGTTTCGAACCAATAAAAGGAGGATTACCAAATATATAATTAAATCTTTCAGTATATTTTTCTTGCTCTTGTTTTAATTGGTCATTATTTATAATGTTTACACTCTTAGCTTTAACATTAAGACTTTCATAATGTTTTGTATCTTCAGCAACATATAAATTTAATACATCAGCAGATACATCAAAATAATTTCCAGAGATTAAATGATCCCAGTTTATTCGCAAAGCATTACCATTTACGATCTTTGCAGCTTTATTCAAAGGCAATCTTGCAAAATATTGACCGAATTCTTCAGATACCCTCATATTCATTTGATGATCTATCAACCACATGGCAACTTCTGCAATTCGCGCAGGGAATTCATCAATTTCAATACCATAAAATTGATATACATCTATCCAAATAATATCTTCTATACTCAAGAAAGCTTGATCTTTTCTGTATATTTCTCTTAAGATATCAATTTCCAGTAATCTTAATTCTCTATAAGAGATTATAAGGAAATTACCACTACCACAAGCAGGATCAAGAAATTTTAGAGTAGATAGCTTTTTATGAAATTCTTGAAGTTTTGGCTTGCTTGCTTTAATCTTTTTAAACTCTGCTCTAAGGTCATCAAGAAATAAAGGTTTTATAAGTTTCAGAATGTTTTTCTCAGAAGTATAATGAGCACCCAAATTTCTTCGTTCTTCAGGGTTCATTACTGACTGGAAAAGAGAACCAAAGATCGCAGGAGATATTTTACCCCAATCTAAAGCTGAAGCTTCAAGTAAAATACTACGCATCTGTGAATTAAAAGCTGCAATTGGCAAAGGCTCTTCAAAAAGCTTGCCATTTATATAAGGAAATTGGTCTAAATACTCATCTAAGTTTTTTAAACGCTTATCCTTGGGGGTATTAAGTACTTGAAAGAACTGAGCTATCAAAGCTCCGAAATTACTTCCATCTTCGATTGTTTTCTGATCTAAAAATTCTTTAAATATATCTTTTTCAAATATACCTGTATCATCTGCAAATAAAACAAATAGTAAACGCACAAGATAAACTTCTAATGAATGACCTTCATAGCCAAAACCTTTAAGTTGATCGTGAAGTTTTCCCATAAGTTCAGCTGCTTTTATATTAACAGGATCTTCTTCTTTAAAAGTTCGTTTCTGATAACCTGCTATAAAGCCAAATAATTTTACATTTTTATAAAAGTCTTTAATGTGAAATTCTATTTCAGTACGTTCATCTAAGTCATATAGTTTAAATCGTTCGAAATCTGACACTAAAATATATTTAGGTAATTCACGATCTTTAAGTCCTGTGAAATAATCTGTAGCTTGTTCATAAGCCTTGTCTAAATCTTTTCCCTTCGACTTATGCTCTACAAGAAGAGTGCCTTTCCAGAAAAGATCAATAAACCCTTGATTACCACTAAGCTTTCTAACAGGTTCTTCAAATGTAGCTACACGCCTACGAGAAATGCCGAATACATTAAAAAAATCATTCCAAAAACTATCTTTTTCTGCACGTTCTCTGCTTTCACCTTCCCACTCTTTTGTAAATTGTAAAGCTCTATCTTTTATCTCATTCCAGCTTAATGCCATTATTTGACCCTCAATTTAATCATAAACCTATTTTTAGTTTAAAATTATGTTATCATAATTTCTTACTGATGTATCTTTCGTTCTGTAAAACACTCCTTCGTATTCAAGTTCTTCCCCATCCTTCGCTGTTATCCATGGAACATCTTTATGTGAGAATTCGCTTAATTCCTTAGCATTCATATCACTTAATCTTTCAAGCTCAGCATCAATGTGCTTTATCTCTCTTGCAGTTAATAGATCCAAGTTCGCCAATCTTCTTGGCAGATATTTCTTTTGATTAAATTCATAGTAGGATTGATCTATTTGTTCTAAATCTTCCTTTTTGATCATATCCTCAGTAATCTTCTTAAATGCAATTGGGGTTGGACCATAATGATTTTTAATGTAATGAGCTCCCATTAACTGCTCTTCAAACTTTTCGTAGTAATCAAAATCTATGAAATAAAGAATTTTATATAAAACTGTTTCCCCAATATTAGGTTTAGCACCAACTTTTGCCAAAATGTACAATAGAACTTCTTTAAATTTTTCAATTTTATTCTGTGGTACGCTTATCCTATATTCAACTTTAGATTCCTCTACATATTCATCTTTGATTTCAACCTGATAATCTTTAGGTTCAGTCTCAGTAACAAATTTATCAAATGGCATATTAAATAATAAGGATAACTTTTTCATTTCACCTAATGAAACATCCCTTTTTCCATTTTCTATTTGAGTAAATGTTTGCCTTGTTAAATCAAGATATTTGGCTGCTTTTTCCTGAGAAATACTCATTCTTTCTCTCATTCTTTTAATGAACTTATTCATAGCCATAATATTTCCCTTTTCATCATTTATACTACATACAATATAGCAATGTACAATATATTTGTCAAGCGCATTGTAAAACATTTCTTACACCATACGATTTTATCTATCTACACAACCTATTTTTCAATGGATTATTCCCTACCATAAAAGATAGTAAATTAATTTGACTTGGTTAATGATTTGAGATAGATTCATTTGGTATATAATTAACTGATTATTTTATTGAAGCAGGAATATTATGAATAAAAAAGATACTATTACTCTTAGCAACATTGGTTTGGTTCTAGAAGGTGGTGGAATGCGAGGCCTTTACACCAGTGGAGTCCTTGATTATTTTCTAGAAAAGAACATTGAATTCCCTTATGTGATCGGTGTTTCTGCTGGAGCAATCATGTCTGCATCTTATATCTCTGGTCAAAAAGGGAGAAATCTGGAAACACAACTTAGATTTATCAATGATAAACGCTATATGGGTATCAGCCATTTGCTTAAGAACGGTTCTTATTTTAATTATGATTTTTCATATAAAGAAATTCCAGACAAACTTGTTCCATTTGATTTTGATAAATTCTTCAGTAGTAAAATTGATTACAGGATTGGACTATTTGATTGTAACACAGGAAAAAGCAGGTTTATTCCCAAGTCAGAGATAAAAGATAAAGAACGACTAATGAAAGTATTACAGGCTTCAGGCAGTCTTCCTTTCATATCCAAAATAGTTCATATCGATGATGAAGAGTATCTTGATGGTGGTCTTAAATCTCAGATCCCACTAAACGAATCAATCAATGATGGAAATAAAAAAAACGTTGTGGTTTTAACACGGGAAAAAGGATATCTGAAAACAGCTCCTAAATTTCAAAGCTTTACGAAATTGTATTATAGGAATTATCCTGAAGTTGTCAAAATACTTAAGAATAGATATCAAATTTATAACGACAACCTTAAAGTGATTGAAGATCTGGAAGAAAAAGGAGAAATCTTTGTGATTAGACCACGGAACAAGGTTCTCTGTGACAGGTTGGAGAAGAACCCAGCTAAATTAACCAAACTTTATTTTGATGCACTCAGAGACATGGATTATTATTATGATGATTTAATGACCTGGTTGACTAAATGATCTATTTTTCATCATCTTCTTTGTGTCTTTGAGAGACGCGATAAATCGTCGTCTCTACATCTTCACCTTATACCTTATAACTCATACCTGAAAAAGTCTTAGACTTTTTAAAATAACCCGCTTATATTTCCTTCATTATCTATATCAATACTCATTGCAGCAGGAACTGCCGGTAATCCTGGCATTCTCATAATATCACCTGTGATAGGAACTAAGAATCCTGCACCTGATGAAATTTGTATCTCTCTAACAGTTACAATAAAATCTTTAGGCCTTCCAAGAAGTTTAGGATTGTCAGACAATGATTTCTGAGTCTTTGCAATACAAACAGGTAATTTATCAAGTCCAAGTTTTATGATTCTTTTAATATCATTCTTAGCTTGAGGTCTAAAATCTATAGCTTCTGCACCATAAATAGTCTTAGCTATCTTCTCAATTTTTTCTTCAATAGACCAATTCCAATCGTATAGAGGAGTAAATTCATTCGTACATTTCTCAGCAACATCAATAACAGCTTTACCTAGTTCTAAACCACCTTCTCCACCATTTTCCCAAACGTCTGCTATTGCTACTCTGATATTTTTACTTTCAACAAACTCTTTAACTATTTTTAATTCTTCATCTGTATCTGTATGGAACTTATTTATTGCAACAACAGAGCAAATATTAAAATGGCCCATATTCTCAACATGTTTTTCAAGGTTAACAAGACCTTTTTTCAAAGCATCTGTATTCTCGATAGTCAGTTCTTTCAGCTTTGCTCCACCGTGAAACTTTAAAGCTCTTATAGTTGCTACTAGAACTACGGCACTAGGACTTAAATCAGCTGAAACACATTTAATATCAAAAAATTTCTCTGCTCCAAGATCAAAACCAAATCCTGCTTCAGTTACTACGTAATCACTTAACGATAATCCCATTCGGGTTGCGATTACTGAATTAGTTCCTTGAGCAATATTTGCAAATGGGCCACCATGAATTATAGCTGGATTTCCACCGATAGTCTGTACTAAGTTTGGTTTGATTGCATCTTTTAATAAAGCAGCCATAGCTCCTTGAACCTTAAGATCTCTTACGAACACAGGTTTCTTTTGCCATGTGTACCCGACAAATATATTACCAAGTCTTTCCTTTAGATTATCAAGATCATCACTTAAACATAAAGCTGCCATAACTTCAGAAGCTGCAGTTATATCAAATCCGGCTTCTCTCGGTATTCCACCTTTAGTTCCACCAAGGCCTATCACAATATCCCTAAGAGAACGATCATTCATATCCATCACTCTTCGCCAGCTTATTGTTCTTGTATCAAAGTTCAGATCATTATTTTTACTCTGAATTTCATTGTCAATGACAGCGGATAAAAGATTATTTGCTTTTTCAATAGCATTCATATCACCGGTAAAATGTAGATTAATATCCTCCATTGGAAGTACCTGTGCATAGCCACCACCAGCAGCTCCACCTTTTATACCAAAAACTGGACCTAAAGAAGGTTCTCTGAGAACTACCGTAGATTTCTTATCTAAAATATTTAATGCCTGACTAAGGCCGATTGAGATAGTTGTTTTACCTTCTCCCGCAGGAGTTGGAGTAATCGCTGAAACTAATATTAATTTACTTTTCTTTACTTTTTCTAAATCGATCAAACTCAAAGGGAGTTTCGCTTTATACTTTCCGTAATATTCGAGATCGTCTTCTTTAATGTTCAATTTTTGAGCTATTTTCGAGATATGCTCGATCTTAGCAGCTTTAGCAATTTCAATATCAGTTTTCATACTACGCTCCATTTAAAAACTATTTTTTTTCTCGGAAATGCACGATACAATAAATTCGTACGGGTTCAATATCTTGAACCCTTGATGATTTCCAGGTCTTTTGTACGAGACGCTCAGGTTGAGCGTCTTTACGGTCACATGTATAGACGTCCTACATGGGCGTCTCTTTTTGAGTAGTTATCACTATTTCTTCTTTAAGGTATTCGAGATCATATTTTTTACTTTTTCTACTATTGAATCTATTGTAAGCCCTTCTGGGAATACAGGTTCAAGGAAATCAACTTTAACCTTCGTAAACGGTCTAGGGAAAATAGATCCTGTAGAAAGTGCATTATAAGCACCATTAATTGCAACTGGAACTACAGGTACATCAAGCTCTTTACTAAGAATAGCGAAAGTCTTTTTAAAATCTCCAAGCTCGCCTGTCTTTGATCTTGTCCCTTCAGGGAATATTATAATATTCTTCTTTCTCTTTAGAACTTCAGCCATCTTTTGAATCGAACCTTTAAGATCTTTGTTCACGTCCATGACTATGACATTATTCTTTTTTGCCATCAGGTTCAAGAACCAGTTTTTAACGTGTTTCTTCTTTGCGTAGAAAAAAGTATTCTTCATTGTCTTTCTTTTAATACAAGCTGCCACGAATAACCCATCTATATAACTCTGATGATTCGGTGCTATAATAAAAGGTCCTTCAGGCAGGTCTTTACTTCCACTTGCTTTAAATCTGAAATATAACTGAAACATTCTTTTTGATAAACTTTTAATAAAATTCTGAGTGAACCAAGACTTAGGAAGGTTTACATTAACTTTTTCTTTTAAAGTAGCAGTCCAATTTATATTTTCAACTTTATGCCACATCTTGTGATTTTTAATATGGTCAACGATCTCTTGCACAGAAGGAAAGTGGAATAATTTATCTTCATCGATCTTAACTCCGAAAGTCTGCTCTATAAAGCTTAAAAAACCAATTTTACCCAGTGAATCAAGCCCAAGATCATACTCAATATGATGATCAGGATAGATATCCATATTTGTCTGACTTGAAAGAAATTTTTTCACTGCATGATATTCTTCTGAATCAGGTTCTTTCATCTTTGATCTGTCTATTTCAGGTTTATTGATCATTTCAGCAAGCTTAAATCTTTGTATCTTACTTAATCTTGTTCTAGGAATTTCATCTTTTGTAATCGTAAATTGACTTATCTTTTTGTATGAACTTAAACTTTCATTAAACTTAGGCAGTATCTCATCCTTGAAATATTTATCAATATCCTTAACACCTTTCTCTGAGAAACCCTGAAAATTCGGTACGATAACAGCATGAAGTTTTTCTTCATGCATTAGCACTGCAGTTTCTTTTATAAATGTAGTTAATTTCTCAAGCTTTATCTCAAGTTCTACAGGATTGATATTCTTACCGTTAGATAGAACGATTATCTCTTTCGTTCTTCCTGTTATCCGCAAGAATCCTTTCTTATCAAGATTACCCAAATCGCCAGAATATAGCCAACCATCTTTCAATACTGCTGCTGTTTCTTCAGGTCTGTTATAATAACCTTTCATTATGTTCGGACCTTTCGCTACTACTTCCCCATCTCTGATCTCTATTGTTACTCCGGGTAATGCCTGACCAGTTGATCCTATCTTGATCTTTCCAGGTCTTGTGAAAGTTATCATCGGAGCTGCTTCTGTCATTCCAAAACCTTCCAAAACATCAACTCCTATAGTAACAAAGAAATTACCAACTTCCTTATTCAATGCAGCTCCACCTGCTACAAAAGTTTCAATATGCCCACCGAGTCCTTGATGAACTTTCTTGAATATAATTTTTCCAAGTGCCTTACTTCCTAGTAGATTTACAATACGATATAAATTCTTTGCTAAAAAACTTGAATCTATTTTAGCCTTAATACCTCTGTAGAGCAATTCAAAAAATCTTGGAACACCCACTATAATATTTACTTCATTATTTTTCAAAGTTTCTTTAACATCTTCAGACTGCATTGAAGGACACATTGCGATACTTCCACCTGACGCTAATGGCGCCATCATGGTGCCTGCTAACGGAAAAATATGATGAAGTGGAAGAAGCATTAAAGTTTCTTTCTTTGCAGTAAAAATAGGTACGTTCTTGGTAACTCCGTCTACATTCGCTATCAGATTTTTAAAAGAGAGCATTACGCCTTTCGGACTTCCTGTTGTACCTGAAGTATATATTATGACAGCCGTTGTTTCTTTATCATTCGGTAACTTAAGTTCAATATCTTTACAGTCTCCGCAAGCTACTATTTCATCTAGGTTCATAGATTCAACTGAATAATCTAATTTCTTGGATATTTTTTCAAAGCTATCTTTCGTTCCGTTACTGTAAAATATCAACTCCGGTTTGCAATCATTTAGAATGTAAGACACATCATCAACTGATGCCATAAAATCTACCGGTACAACGATAGATTCATTTTTCCATCCTGAGAAAAAAGAATAAATCCACTCTACCCTATTCTCAGAATATATTGCAATTTTTTTATATTTCTTATCGCTGTATAACTTTGAAAATCTGTCAATGTTTTCAAATAGACCTTTGTAACTGATCTGGTCAGACTTAGTTTTTAGTGCAATTTTATCTAAATAATTTGTACTTATCATCTTGAATCCCTTGAATTTTAGTAGTATATCATATAAATATACTTAAAAACTATATTTAACTCTATGATAAAAATATTTTTTTAAATCGTTCAAAATGAACTACCCCAAGGCAAGCCTAGGGGGGTATTCTCTTCGAATAAATTCAGGATGACGATGATTTGTAGCTACAACCTCATACCTCATACCTAAGATACAAATCCGCAAACACAATCGCTGCAGCATTTTCAACAATAACCGGAGTCCTTAACGCAAAACAGACGTCATGCCTGCCTTCAATAACAAGATCAGTCATTTCTTTAGTTTTAAAATTAAAAGTTCTCTGACTGTTTCTTATGCTTGAAGTAGGCTTAACAGCAACTCTGAAAACAATCTCATTCCCATTAGAAATACCACCATTAATACCACCTGAATTATTCGTAGCTGTAGATCCATTATCATCAATGAATACATCATTACATTCAGAACCTTTCATCTTAGCAGATTCGAAACCAACACCAAATTCTATCCCTTTGATCCCAGGAATAGAAAAAATTAAATGTGAGATCATGCTTTCAACGGAGTCAAAGAACGGTTCTCCAAAACCAACTGGAATGTTAGAAATTCTACATTCAATAATACCACCAACTGAATCTTTTTCTTCAATAGCATTTTGAACAACTTTATCAAAATCCTTCGACCCACCAACTTCGATCAATTTAGTATCAAAGGTAACTTCGGGAATAATCTTTTTAGCTATAACTCCTGCAGCTACTAGTGGCAACGTCATCCTGCCTGAGGATTGACCTCCACCTGCGCTATCTCTTTCACTTTTATATTTAGCTTTACTTGTAAAGTCAGCATGACCGGGTCTGGGAATATCACTGAACTTATCATAATCCCTTGAACGAATATTTTTATTATCAAATAAAATAGTAATTGCCGATCCTGTAGTAAGACCATCAAAGATACCACTCGAAATTTGTGGAATATCCGATTCAATTCTTGGAGTCGTTCCGATTACTCCACTCTTACGCTTTAAAATATCAGCTATAAAATCATCTAGTGATAAAGCTATTCCTTCAGGGCAACCATCTATGCTAACACCAACAGTTTCACCGTGTGATGAACCACTGATCGTAATTTTAAATTGATTTCCAAATGTTTTCATATTAATTGTCCATTATTTTATCGAGATCTTTGAAAAAATCAGGATATGATTTTTTCACACATTCTGCGTTTTTAACAGTAATTCCTTTCTCAGAAACAAGACCTGCTATCGCACCAGCCATAGCTATTCGATGATCATTATGGCTATCAATCTCACCACCTATGATATTACCACCTTCAACGATCATTTCATCTCCAGAAACAGAAATATTTATACCAAGTTTTGTAAATTCTTTCACCAGCACTTCTGCCCTGTTACTTTCTTTATGCTTCAACCTTAGAACACCCTTAATTCTACTTTTTCCTTTACAAGCAGAAGCAAGTACAACTAAAGGTGGAAATAAGTCAGGAGAATCAGTTGCATTGTAAACGAAAGCTTTAAGCTTATTCTTTGAAACAATTATTGAGTCACTTTTTCTTTCTACTTTTGCACCAACTGTTTTAACAATATCAATAATATTTTTATCCGGTTGATATGAATCAAAATTCATATCACAAATTTCCACACTACCTGCAATAACACCCGCTACGATAAAGTTAGCCGCACTACTCCAATCATTCTCAACAATTATTTTCTCAGCAGAATAGCTTTGTCCACCTTTGATAGTGAATTTTTTGTAGTTCTCATTGACGATTTTCACACCAAAGCTTTCTAAAACATCCAAAGTCATATCAATATAAGACTTACTCTTTAGATCGACTACATTCAAGACAGAATCTTCTTTTGCCAAAGGAAGAGCCATTAAGAGCCCTGTAAGAAACTGAGAACTGATAGATCCATCAACGTTGTGAATACCTCCTTGGAGAGGTCTTTTGATATCAATTGCAGGTCTATTCCTTAATGTACCTTCAGTTATAATTTTAAAATCTATATCATATAAAGCTAAAATTGGAGTAAACATCCTTAAAGCCAAACCAGACTCTCCAAAGTTCAAATCACACTCAACAGGTACAAATCCACCTTGTATTATCATCTCGTTCTCGATCTTACCAACTTCAGCACCTAGATCCATTATTACTCTCAAAGCAACTTCTGAATCATCGCAGATAGAATTATAGATTATTGTCGTTTCAGTATTTGATAGAAATGAGGTTGCAATTGATCTTTGCAACATTGACTTTGATGACGGAGGAGTTATTTTTCCTGATACTAAAGTATTCGCTATAAATATATTCATCAACTATGATATTCTTTTCATTATATCTTCAAGCTTATCAATACTGAACTGACCTTCAGCTGTTCTTTTTCTTCCGGTCGGATATGCATACGTAAATGGTGCACCTAAAAATGGAGCAGCAATTCTGGTTATTTTACCGAGATTACCCATTCCTAAAGCTATGATTGTCTTATCTGAATTATATAAAGACATTATATCTGAATTTTCTTGTTTAGCACTAATTTTACAAACAACTTTCGCAATATCAGCGTTATTGTCAAAACATCTATTTACAATATCATGTAAATTTTCTCTATTGGGGCATTTTTCATAATTGTGATATGAAATTATGACATTGCAGTTTGACATTCTTGCAGTATTTACGATAAAACCTATCATAATATAATCGTTCGTAAGTTCAATATCAATATAGTTTGCGCCTGCTTTGATAGCTTTAGATAGTAAGAGCTTTCTCTCATCGCAGGTGTATTTACCTTCTCTGCAGGTTGCGATGAGTTGCGTGTCAGATGAAAAAATTTCTTCGATCTCCTCATCAGTGTAAATATTCAGATCGAGTCTAATTTCAGCCAGGTCAGCATCTTTAATTATCTCTAAACATTCATCCTTACTTGCTTTACCAACACTCAAACAAATCATAGTAACACCTATTTTCTTAGTCAACATTTCTATTTCATCGAAACCTATTTTTTCTTAATCAACTTAGCTATTTCATCGAGATCCATTTTTTCAATCACAGGTTCTCTCAAACCTTTGATAAGAATAAAATTCAAACCATCCTTCTCATTCTTCTTATCAAAAGATATTACTTTCATTACCTTGTCAATATCTTTAGGTAATTCAGTTGGTAGTCCATATTTTTTTAACAGCTTCTCAATTTGAATAAATACGTTGGGGTCAATATAACACTTTTCAATCGAAATTCCTAATGCTACTACCATTCCAATGCCTATTGCTTCACCATGAGTAAGGTCTTCTGTAAGCTCGATTGCATGCCCTATTGTATGACCAAAATTCAAAATTTTTCTCTGACCTGATTCTCTTTCATCAATTGATACGATTTTTGATTTTACACTGACAGAATTGTAGATTATTTTCTCTAAGAATTTCTGATCAAGAGATTTTATCTTTTCATATTCTTTATCTAATTGTTCTAATATTTCTGGATCACCGATCACTCCATGCTTTATTATCTCAGCAAGTCCTGATCTAATCTCTCTTTCCGGCAACGTCTTCAACATAGAAATATCACAAAAAACAAATTTTGGTTGACTGAATACTCCGACAATATTTTTTAATCCTGAGAAATTCACTCCATTCTTCCCACCAACACTAGCATCTACTTGACTGAGTAAAGTAGTTGAAACAAACCCAAATTCTATTCCTCTGAGATAGATTGATGCTACAAAACCTGCAATATCAGTTACAACTCCCCCACCGACGCCGAGAAGAAAAGTATTTCTATCTGCTTTAAGTTCTATCAATTTTTCAATAATGTATTCAACGGTCTTAAATGACTTGATATCTTCACCAGTACCTATGACAATTGTTTTCAAACCTTCAAATCTATCTTTATATAGCTTAAACACATTTTTATCAGTGACTATAATTACTCTTTCAGGGTCAACATAATCTCTGAAATTTTCAAATTTTTCACCGATAAATATATTTGAAATATGATCTTTTGTATTTAAGGTAATAGTCTTCATCTTAACCTGTTTATTCGTAAATTTTCACTAATCCTTCTCTTCTTGGAGGACCATCCGCATTTTCTTTGGCTTTGTAACCGAATGCTACTGCATATACAGGCTGATAACCTTCAGGTATATCACATTGTTTAATAAAATCTTCTACTCCAGGAGTATCGAACCATAAGCTTTTAATTAAACCATTCCATAGAGAACCAATATTCAATGATTCAGCCGCAAGTAACATATTCTGTATTGCTGCAGAACAATCAGCCATCATAGTGTTACTCTTTGGCTCACCAGAAATAATGATAAGCAATGGAGCATCATAGAACAAATCGAATTCTTCATTATTAGCCAAAGCCAGTCTTTTAGGTTCGGTTATATACTTTTTTACATTCTCTTTCGTATATTTATTGATCGTTTCAATGATCGATTTATTTTTTACAACTGTGAAGAACCATGGCTGTTTATTATTACCACTCGGTGCCCATAATCCAGCATCGATTATCATTTGTAATTCTTCGTCTTTTATCTGCTCAGGCTTAAAACTTCTGCAACTTCTACGTTCTCTGATACATTTTAATACTTCATTCATAATATTATCCTTTATGTTTATATTCCCATCCGGATGAACACATGGGTTCATCCCTACTAGTCACTATTTTATTATAATCTCGTCTAAGCTTCGTTTCGGTACATGGTGAACCTGATTCTCATCTCTCCAATACTTGATATCATCATCTTTGACAGGGTCGAGAGATATGATCTCTTTGGGTTTTCCAATTGCAACAACAAGTAATATTTTCAGATGTTCTGCTATGTTAAGATTCTCTCTTAACTTTATTCTATCTATAGCACCAAACATACATCCACCCAGACCTTTCTCTACCGAACCAAGAAGAATCGTTTGAGCTGCAATCCCGTGATCAACTCCACCAACTAAACCTATGTTCGTATCTTCCATGATAATAATAAATCCTGTTGGTTTCTCACCATCTTCAGGTCCATCCCAATCTTTAAGACCACCTGCCCATTTTAAGCATTCAAACACTTTCGCATTTTTATCTTCTTCACAGGATATAATAAATTTCAAAGGTTGTTTATTTGTACCTGAGGGAGAAAACCTTACAAGGTCAACAAATTCTCTGAGAGTTTCTTCTGATACTTTTTCATCCTCATAAAATCTTCTATAGCTACGGTTAGCTTTTACAATATCTTTAAACATTACAAATCTCCTTATTAATTATTATCTACTAATATCATAAACTCGCCTTTAAGTTCGTTTCGTTTACAATATTGGTAAATTTTCACCGAAGTATCATACATAACGATTTCTTCAGGTTGTGTAGCTTTATAAATGAATAATACTTTCCTATCATTGAAAATATTTGCAACATCCTCCATCATATCGAGAATCCTGTATGGTGTGTCCATTAAAACAACAGGGATACGAAGCTTCTTTAATTCCTTAAGCTCTGCTACTCTTTCGTTCTTTGTTTTAGCTATGAAACCCGCAAAATGGAATTTTCTAATATCTATCGGGGAAAGAGATAATAATGTCATTAAAGCCGAAGCACCTGGAACAGGCACTATTGTGATATTTTTAGCATAACATTTCTGTAGTAATATTTTCCCTGGATCTGCAAACACAGGTGTTCCACAATCAGAGATCAAAGCACAATTTTCACCTTTCAGTAAGAATTCTGTCACATAATCGGCATCTTTTTGCTCGTTATGCTCATTAAATACAAAAATCTCTTTTCTGAATTTATGTGTCCTAAATAAACTGTTCGTAGCAGATGATTCTTCCGTAATAATTACATCAACACTTTTCAGTGTTTCCAATGCCCTTTCTGAAATATCTGCTTTATTCCCTATTGGGATCGCTACTATATATAATTTACCTTTGGTCATTCTATTTTTCCTTTGCACCATGTTCTTTTAAAATTTTAACTACTTCATACTTTTTCCTTTTTTTAGCAAAAGACAAAGCATCCCCTTTGTTATCTTTAAGCTTGTAATTTGGATCAGCTCCATTTTCAAGTAATAATAAAACTAGTTCCCCTTCTCCATGCAATGAAGCATAGACTAAAGCTTCACTTAATGCTTCATTGATTACTCCCTTTTTAATAAGGAATTTTGCTACTGTTGTTGTACTACAATTATGCAATACTTTTCCTCTTTGCACATTAGTTATATTAGGAAATTGTTCATGAAGGAACTTAACAATTTCAATATTATCTAGACTAGCAGCAGAATTTAATGAATTATCTTTTTTGTCAAAATTTGGTTTTGCACCGTGTTCAATGAGCCACTTCACTAAATTTATATTATTTCTTCTACTTGCAGCATATAGAGTTGATTTTGGAGAGCTTTCAGAAGTATGGTAATTTACATCTGCCCCATTTAAAATCAATATTTCAACTAATTCATAGTCAGTATTTTTATTCTTGTAAGCATTCGCTAAATTATACAAACATTTACTAAATACATTTTTATCTTTAAGCATGGGTATGAGTATATTTATGTATTCTCTTTCTGGTTGTGTAAATAATTCCAGCATTGCTTTTTCTAAGAAATCTTGATTATCACTATATACATTAACAGACTGTTTGAATAATTTAATATTCTTTTTTTCAATAGCTTTTTTAAATACAAATTTATTAAATACAATTGAGTCAGTAGGGTTAAAACCTAAATCTATAAAATAATTTAAATTTTCGAATTTATTACCAAACAGAGCAGCATAGATATAGTAGTCTACATATTCATTCACTACAGACTTTTCATAAAGATTATTATTTACAATGTACTCAACAGAGCTTTTTGTTCCACTTTTGAGTGCATGATATAAGTATTTGCAGTAATCCATTTTTTCTTTTTTATATTTACTGACTTTCTTTAATAATTCGTTGTCATCACTGCCAATTCTGTAATTATAATTATCATTTAATCTATAATTTAAATCATAATTTAGATGCAAATAATCTTTTTCAATAAAATTTATGCTGTCTTTTAACTGATCACAAATATCAAAAGCATTATGCAACAAAGCAGCTGAAAATATTTGTTGATTACTATTTTTGCACTTGCCTGTGTTATATAAAATTGTGGCAATATGATTTTTATTTTCTTGAAATGCATACATCAAACAAGTTGGATGATTTTTATCCGAATGATAGGAATTCAAATCATCACTAGCCTTTTCATTAACATCAACACCATTTTCAATTAATAAATTAAGAAGATTATGATCATCATTTCTCACAGCAAAATATAATGGATGGAAAGGATAATTATCAGCCTTTTTTATCGAAGCATTCTTTGATAGTAAGTATTCTATAATTTCTAAATTACCCCCTGCACAAGCTATTCCAAAATGGGATTTATATTCTGCGTTTTTTTCTTCTATTAAATATTTCACCATTTCAAGATTATCTTCCCTGATTGCTTTATCCAATGGAGTTTCTTTATACCTATCCTTAATATTTACATCTGCACCATGCTTAATCAAAAGATCAACGATTTGCTTATTTGATTTTCTTACAGCTTCACCAAGTGGTGTATATTCCGGGACTCTAATAGCATAATTTGGATTTGCATTGTATTTTAAAAGAAATTTCAACGCTTCATAATTATCTTTATTTATCACATCTGTCAAATAAGTAGATCGTCTATTTTTATGTGGATCTCCAGAATGTCCATTTTCTAAAGCATATTTTAAAACATCGTTATATCCATATTTAATGGCCATCGTTAATATAGAATGCCCCCATTTATCAACTTCAATACTAAATCCGTTAGAATGAAAAAATTTAACTATTTCCAATTTTCCCTTCGCTGCAGCATAATTGATCAATGTGGTAAATGTTACTCCTTTAAAATTATAATTTTTTTTAGGATTTTCTGATAAAGGATATATTTCTTTTACTATATCTAGATCTCCATTATCAATTGCTTTAATCACATCTAGAACTAAGAATGCTTTCCTTTGATTTTCTTCTGGTACTTTATTGTGATTATAAAGTAATTTGAGAATTTTTCTATTATTTCTTGAAAATGCAAATTTAATAGAATTTGAAAGTGGAGATTCATATTCTAATAATAATTTTACGAATTTATCATGACCTAGCAAAGTCGCTACATCAATTGCAGAATACATTGTTCCAGAGGAATGTGAGCGAGTACTAATTTTCGTATTATTTTCTAACAGTAACCTACCTACTTCCAAATTGTTTAAAGCTGCTGCCAACATTAAAAAAGAACCATATTTGAATTCAATTCCAAATGTTTCTTTATCAACACATACAATAGGAGAGTCGTAATCAACATAATTCTCAATCAGTGTTTTTAAAGAATCAATGTCATTATTTTTTATAACTCTTTCCATTGATCTTGTATCTGCAGTAGATTTTGGTGTTGGAGGGTGTGCCCTCGAAAACATAATCGGAATAAATACAATGAACATTGAAAAAAACGCTACTATATATAATTTACCTTTGCTCAATATATTTTTACCCTTTTTAAAATGCGATTCAGATTATCTCATTCATACGGGTTCAACATTTTGAACCCTTTTTATTGGCGGGCACAAGATGTTGTGCCCCTACGAACGCATATCTATCTCTTCAATGTTTTAATTTCTTTTTTCGGTTCTTCTTTTTTTATAGAATCTTTTTTTACCTTCTCTTTTTTTACAATAATCTTCTTCTTTTTGACAACAGGTTTTGGTTTGTTGATTTTCTTCTTTGGTTTTTTCTTTGGCTTTGGTTTCTCGTACTTAATTCCTTGTTTCTCTGCTAATACTTTTATCTGCTCACTCATAATCTTATCAAGGTTATTCTTCTTTTCGCCTTTGTTGGTGCTTGAAGATTTTATCTTTCTAGCTTTCTCTTTTGAAACAGATGGTGCTGTAGCCATAAAATCATCAGCATCCTCTTTTGCCTGTTCTACAGACTTAGTATCACTTCTTGATCGTTCAGCTTTTTTCTTAGCTCTATCTTCCATGAACTTAAATGAAGTCGATACTCTTTCACCTTCAGAATCTTCAACGATCATTTCATCCAGAACAACCTCATGATCTCCCTCGGTAATAACAACATACTCCTCACCTTTGTCATCCGTAACATTCTGAGTATAAGTCAGGTAAGAAAAAGTACCATTCGTTTCATTAGCTATATTTTGAAAATATTCAACACCTTTATTACTATTACCCGAACATGAAATTGAACTTATTGACAATGAATAATCTTTTGCATTTTTTATAATATCTTTAAATTTGTAATCATCCTTATAATCCATATGAGGTTCTGCATCTCCGATTAAGAAACAAAGTTTGCCAATCTTTGTATTATCCTTTGACCACTTAAGCTTATTTACACCCATGTATAAGGCTTCCTTAACGGATTCAGGGAAATCTCCACCACCGGAAGCAGAAAGTCTGTTAATATCGTTCTTTATCTCTTTTATGTCGGATTTAAAGTCGTATATCTTTGTCACATAAGGATCACTTCTGTCCTTATAGTCAACCACTGCAAATTTTACGACCGGCTGAGGTACACCTTGAAGAATTTCATCGATCATCATAATAATTTTTTCTTTAACAACGTTTATCTCATCACCCATACTACCTGTAGTATCAATGATAAAAGCAACTTCAAGTTCAGGACCAGATCCAGGAACATTTGAAATTCCAAGTATCTCTGAATAAACTTTTCCTGACAGTATGTCTGCAGAATCAAATATATTATCTTTACCTTTTCCTTGCACTGACTGAGTTGAAACTACATTACCTGTTTGAACATCCAATACCTTACTTACCATTCTAAATGATGAACCCACAAAAGTAATACTACCTGTAAGAATATATTTCGCACCGGAAAGTTGACCAATTTTAGATTGCTCTTTCTCAGTAACAAGACCACTGTTCTTGAAACTTAATTCATCTATAATACTTTGGATCTTCTCTCTCTCAATTATCGTCAAATTATGCTTATCTGCTAGATTAGAGATAAGTATATCACTTATTCCATTGGACAAGTAATCCATATCACCGTTACTATTGTTTATGGTGAAATTCAGGATTGCCATTTTTGTTTCATTGGCAAAAGCTGCGAACATAATACTGATGAGAAATACTACGATGATTTTTTTCATGGTGATCTCCACTTATATTTCAAATTATTTTTATTTTGTGTCATTGCGAGGATCTTTGATCCGTGGCAATCTTTCTTTAATACGATTCAGGGAAGACATGGGCAGACTGCGTAATAATATATTTCTACAATTCATTTAAGTCTGACATCTCATTATTTTCTGCATTTTGAGTCATTTTCTGTTTTCTCTGAAAATTTTTATGATTTTGAAAATATCA
>JAQIDB010000042.1 GCA_027858225.1 Candidatus Delongbacteria bacterium | reverse complement strand
AACCCCTATATTCATAAATTAAAACGATCCGCCAACATTGGCAAAATATTAATGGGTTACTTGGAGTGTTAGCTAGGTTTATCCCCACTACTTTTTGCCATGACCGTTGTAGGACATCGCAATTAGAATAGAAGAATACCATTGAGCCAATTATAATGATTTAGGAGATAGACAATGAAGAAAGTACTAATATTAACCCTCTTATGTGTGATTGCACAGCTTTTATCCGTAATAGTTGATGGTTATGCTTTCCTTGAAGGAGAGACTGATCATAGTGGAGTTCAAGTATTATTTCAGAGAGTTGCACCTGATACACTTTTTAATAATAGTGCTTTATCTGATTCAGTAGGATATTATTCATGTGTTGTTGAGGAAGGATGGTATGATGTAGAATATCATAAATCGGGATTTGTTTCCAAAGACACATTGGGCGTTAACCTTTATTCTGATCAAACATTAAATGAAGTGTTCTTAATAAAAGAAGGTATGTCAGGTTCTATTTCGGGTATTCTGACTGCTGGAGAATATTTTGTAACCGGTACACTTACAGTAGATGAAAATGATTCATTAATTATTGAACCAGGAGTTACTCTTAATTTTGCAACTGATACGGATTTAATAGTAAATGGTTATTTAAAAGCTGAAGGGACTGAAGAAGATTCAATTTGTTTTAATGCGTTGAATGATGATGGAGTAAGAATTTATATCAAAGATACCTCGATTGGTTCAAAAATAAGCTACAGTAATCTATATTGTATTGGTATAACAGTACAAAATGATTGTGAACTTGAACACTTAAATATGACAGATGGTTCTATTGGTATAGGTCATCCTCAAATGGAATTAATTAAAGTGAGTGTAATAAATTGTACTATTAATAATTTCACATCTGGCATAACAGCAACTGATAATTCAGAAGTTGTTGTCGATAATGTTGCTATTAAAGCATTTGATGGTATGAGATTCTTTTATTGTAAATCATTGTCATTAAATAACGTTTCTATTTATGCAGGAAATGTTGGAATACAATTAGCTGCTAGTGATTCTGCTAAAATAAATAATTGCTGTATTTATGTTCCCGATGGTTATGAAGGTCTTGCAATTTGGAATATGTCTAGTGAAGGAATCAGTATTAACAATACTAATGCTCTAGGGTGGGTTAATGGTTTTAGTGATTGTGGACCATACATTGGCAATATTGTAACAACAAACTCAAACGGTGATCCTTGTGATGCTTACGGAAATATCTCAATGGATCCAATGTTTGTTGATGTTGATAATGGTGATCTAAGATTACAGTCTAGTTCACCTTGTATAGATACTGGAACTAATACTATTACTGATTATGAATTCCCAATTGGTGACTTAGATGGAAATTATCGTATCTGGGATGGTGATGGGAATAGTTCTGTGATAGTTGATATGGGAGCATTCGAATACGGTTCGCATTCTACTTCGATTAATGATGAACAATTGACAGTTGACAATTATGAACTCCACCAAAACTACCCAAATCCGTTCAATCCTGTGACATCGATAAGTTATTCCCTGATTGAGAATGCACAAGTAAACCTTAGAGTCTTTAATATTGCAGGAAGAGAAGTCTGCGACCTTGTTGATTCAAAGCAAAACAAAGGTTCACACGAAGTAAAATTTGATGGATCAATACTAACCAGTGGAATTTATTTTTATAGTTTGAGTATAGATGGTAAAGCCGTTGAGAATCGAAAGATGATGTTGTTGAAATAACGTTCAGAGACAAATTGGCTCAATGGATATGAAGGATTAATTGCGACGACCTACAACATTGGCAAAACATCAATGGTTACTTGGAGAGTTTTCTTGGTTTATCCCCACTGTTTTTTGCCATGACCGTTAGAGGCAATTAAACCAATTAAAGGAATTATTTATGAATAATAAAAAAATATTTTCAACCTTTTTACTAGCTTTTATCTTTTTTGCAACAGCAAATGATACATATATGAATTATGATTATAGATCAGGGGCAGTGTTTCCATTGAATAATGAAAATATTAAGATGGTAAAAGAAACGGTTAACTATGATTATAGAAATTCAGAGTTCAATACAGTATTTTGGATGAAAAATACTACAAATGTTGAACAAAAAGTTACCATTGGATTTCCTATTGATCCTGACAAACATAAATATCGATACAATGATGATTCTCTTTACGATTCTGGTCGTAAATTCAATGAATCTAAGTATATGAAAAAAATAGAAAATGATATAAACTTTAAAACATGGATTAATGACAAGGAAGTTAATAGAGAATTTAAGAAAATTGAATCTAAATCATATGATTATAAATATGCATTTGTGACAGACATCGTGTTCAAACCTTTAGAAGAACTGATTATAAAGAATAAATACACTCAACAAATGGGTGTAATAGGTAATACTGTTGGTTTAAAAGAAGCAAATTTAAAATATGATCCTACTACTGGATCTGCTTGGAAAGATAGTATTGATTACGCATATTTTGAATTTATTGTCCCAAAAGAGTATAATTTAAAAAGTGAAAGTTCAGAATTTAAAGGTGATTTTATGAATGGTAGGACTTACTATACTCAACATTTTCAACAACCGTTTAACAATCCTGCCCAACAAAAATTGAGTTAAAAGATTCTTTGTGCATTTTAACATGGGAGTACAAAAATCTTGAACCTGATTTTAGTATTTTGTTTAAACATAGAACTTGGAATGAACAATATGTTCGCTGGTTTCAATTTTTCAACGTTCACACTCTAGTTATCAGTGATATGATCATAAATTCTTCAGCAGATATAGATAAATTTAAAGCAAGAATTGATAACTTTAGTAAATTCCTAGATTCCGAAAAAAATACCAACTTAAATGATACAATTTTCATTAAACAATATATAAATTATTACTTTAATCAGATGAAAACTCACAACTCCATTTTGAAGAAAAAATCAAAGCATTACATAACACGTAAGAGATTTTTGACTAACTTTATTTACGCATTGAATGGTTATGAATTTAAAAATGATAAATGGAAAGTGCTATTCGAATGCTTTAAATGGTACAAACCTACAACTTCTGCCCCTGTATTGACTGATGAAGAGCAAAAAATGATTATCGAGTTAAAGAACCTATGACAATTGAAAAACTAAATTGGTTTAACAGCCTCTAACATTGGCAAAATGACTTGAATACCCTA
Source organism: Candidatus Delongbacteria bacterium (assembly GCA_027858225.1). Lineage (GTDB taxonomy): Bacteria > UBA4055 > UBA4055 > UBA4055 > UBA4055 > WTAK01. Next base: position 13,564 of record JAQIDB010000042.1, on the reverse strand, counting down.
CTTGTCTTGGCTTAACGCTTTTTGCCATGACCGTTGTAAACTTTTACAACTTTGGTAAAATGGCACTAACGTAATCATCTATGGGTCCGAATGCTTTAGCATTTAATTTTTATATTTTCCAGTATATCTGCTTTTGACTATTTGAATCTTGTGTGTAAATAGAAAAAGCCCCAAATAAATTTGGGGCTTTTTCTTTTGTCAAATAATTACTTATTCAGCTTTTTCTTCTACAATCTTTTCTACGACCTTTTCATTACTTGCAACCTTGATATAATTATATTTAGCAAGTCCTGTTCCACAAGGTAATAGGTTACCCATGATAACATTTTCTTTCAAACCTTCTAAATAATCAGTTGAAGAACTGATTGCAGCATTTGTAAGTACTTTCGTAGTTTCTTGGAATGAAGCAGCCGAAATAAAACTGTCAACCTGAAGAGATGCTTGAGTAATTCCAAGAAGCAGAGGTTTATAAGTTGCAGGATGTGCAGCTCTGTATTTAATTTCTTTTTTCTCAGCTTCTTTTAGTTTCTTGTTTGCATTTTCTATCTCATAAGTAACGAACATATCACCTTCTTCGTACTTAGAACCTCCCTTATCTATGATCACAACCTTATCATGTATTTCATTATTCTTTTTAGCTAGTGCAAATTTACTTACTTGATCACCGTCAAGAAATGAAGTATCATTAGGATTAACAATCTGTACTTTCTGAAGCATCTGACGAACTATAATCTCAATATGCTTATCATTAGGATTCACACCTGATGATCTATAAACTTCCTGAATCTGATTTACCAAATAATGCTGAACCCTTGTAGTTCCTAAAATTTGAAGTATATCATGTGGTTTTACTGAACCTTCTGTAATCTTTTCACCAGCATAGATAACGTCTCCATCGTGAACAAGTATATGCTTACCTCTTGGCACTCCATAAGTTCTAACTTCAGAACCGTTGAGATCTTCAACCATGATCTGCTGAGCAGTACCTTTGAATTCACCATATTTTACAATTCCATCAATTTCTGAAAGAATAGCTGGCATCTTTGGAGTTCTCGCTTCAAACAGCTCACTTACTCTTGGAAGACCACCGGTAATATCCTTAGTCTTTCCTTGAGTTCTTTGCATTTTTATCAACACTTGACCTGCTTTAACTTTCTGTCCATCTTCGACCTGAAGAGCACCACCTGAAGGAGGTAAGTATTTAGCCAATTCGTTGCCGTCTTTATCAACAACGTACATCATTGGCTTCAATGTCCTTTCCTTAGGTTCAATCATCACTTTATACTTTCTTCCAACTTTTTCATCAAAAGAAGTTTTAAAAGTACTTCCATCCACAATATCTTTAAATTTAATAAAACCTTTAACGTGTGAAAGAATTACGTAACTATATGGATCCCACTTGAATAGTACTTGATTCTTTTTAACCTCTTCTTTATTCTTAATCAGTAAAACAGCTGAATAAGGAATACTGTCATTCATGACTTCTTTACCGAACTCGTCAATCAATCGTAATTTACCACTTCTCCTGATAGCAATACGATTTTTATCGTAAACAACTGTCTCAACATTTTCAAGATCTATTGTTCCATCATATTTAGCAACTACTTCTGATTTAATTGTCGCAATATCTGCAGATCCACCAACATGGAATGTTCTAAGGGTCAGCTGCGTACCAGGTTCACCAATTGATTGAGCCGCCATAATTCCAACTGCCTCACCAACAGAAACAAGGTTACGGTTTGTTAAGTTCTGGCCATAACATTTTGCACAAACACCTTTTTTTGCTTCACAAGTCAATACCGATCTGATCTTAACTTTTTCTACATTGTGATTCATTATTTCTTTTGCAATTTTCTTATCAACTAAAGTACCTGCTTCACAGATTATATCACCATCTGAATTTTTGCTAAAGTCAACAACATCTTCTGCTAAAACTCTACCATATATTCTGTCTACGAAAGATTCAAGAACTTTATCTCCTTCTTTCAAGTCAGCTATATCGATACCCATTATAGTGTGACAATCTTGTTCTGTAATAACAACATCATGAGCAACATCAACTAATTTTCTAGTTAGATAACCAGCATCTGCTGTTTTAAGAGCAGTATCGGCAAGTCCTTTTCTACCACCATGAGTAGATATAAAGTAGTCAAGTACTGAAAGTCCATCAATAAAATTAGTTTTGATCGGATTTTCAATTACAGAATCAGATGAAACTTCCATTTTCTTTTGAGGTTTTTGCATCAAACCCCTTACACCACATATCTGTTTGATCTGAGTTCTCGATCCCCTTGCTTTAGAATCCATCATCATAAACACTGGATTAAATCCATCGTTATCTAAACGAAGGTTTTCATACATATCATTTTCTATTCTATTAGTGGCTTTTGTCCACTCATCAACAACTTTATTATACCTTTCAGTATCTGTAATCTGACCTTCTTCATAAGATGATCTTATCAAATCAACTCTTTTCTCAGCTTGATTCAACATCTTATCTTTTTCTGAAGAAATAACAAAATCATCTAAACCAATAGAAATACCTGATTTCGTAGCGAAAAAATAACCAAAATCTTTCAATCTATCTAAGAATAATGATGTTTTACTAAATCCAACTTCCTCAATGGCTTCTTCGATAATTCTCTCTACATTGGAACTAATCATTACTTCATTGTAATATCTTTCTTCCCTCATTTCAGCTGGAAGAACCTTATTGAACATCGCTTTTCCAGGAGTTGTATCAATAAGTTCATTTTTATAAAGATATTTTATTGTAGAATGATAATCTATCGTTTTGAATTCTATTGCTAATTCTATCTCATCCACTGAAGAAAATACTTTTGGGTTCTTTTCTTTTTTAGATTTCGTTTTAGTCATATAATATATTCCCAAAACCATATCCTGAGTAGGATAAGCAACAGGATGACCTGAGGCCGGGTGAAGAAGATTGTGAGAAGACATCATTAGTAATCTAGCTTCAAGCTTAGCTTCTGGCGATAAAGGAAGGTGAACAGCCATTTGATCACCATCAAAATCAGCATTAAATGCTTTACATACCAAAGGATGAAGTTGAATAGCTTTACCTTCTACTAAAGTTGGTTGAAATGCTTGGATACCCAATCTGTGAAGAGTCGGAGCTCTGTTTAACAAAACTGGATGTGCATCAACTAAAGCTTCTAAAAGCTCCCAGACTTTGTCTGTTTTATTCTCAATCTCTTTTTTAGCATTTTTGATCGTTGTAACATTTGGATCGTATTCAATTAATTTTCTGATCAAATAAGGTTTATAAAGCTCAAGAGCCATTTCTTTTGGAAGACCACACTGATTCAGATTTAATTTTGGACCAACAACAATAACAGAACGAGCAGAATAATCAACTCTTTTTCCAAGTAGATTACTTCTAAATCTTCCTTGCTTTCCTTTTAAAGCATCAGATAGAGATTTTAAAGCTCTCTTACCATCACTTCTTACAACATTGTTTTTCCTGCCATTATCAAACAGTGAATCAACTGATTCCTGGATCATTCTTTTTTCATTTCTAACGATCACTTCAGGAGCTTTTATGTCTAACATCTTTTTAAGTCGATTATTTCTAATTATAACACGACGGTAAAGATCGTTAAGATCAGAAGTTGCAAATCTTCCACCTTCTAAAGGCACTAGAGGCCTCAATTCCGGAGGTATCACAGGAACTACATCAAGCACCATGTATTCAGGCTTATTAGTTTCTGTGTTATTTTTGAAAGATTCAACAACATTTAATTTTTTCAATATTTCATATTTTTTTGCTTCAGATTTTTCCAACCCAATCTGCTTTCTCATCTCTTTTGCAAGCTGATGAACATCTGTTTTTGATAAAAGTAAACGAACTGCTTCTGCGCCGATTTCAGCTCTAAAATCCTCGTATTCCTGATATTCATCTTCATAGTTCTCTGTTCTATCTAAAATATCATTGTAATCACTTTCGGAGATTAATGTCTTGTACTTAATATCCTTTACTATGCTCATAAATCTTAAATTTACTAAGTCTTTTATAAGCTTATCAAAGCACAAAACATCTTTTTTTTCTTTTGCTTCAACAGCAAGAAAATCTTTATCAATATCAACAAATTTAGATATTATATCAGTAAAATCTTCATCATCGTATAAGTTACTATATATTCTCTGTCGAATATCTTTTTCTCTATATTTATCAGTTACGTATCCTTCAATAATTCCAGCAATTTTATTTATGAAAACTTTTAGGTCTTCGAATAATTTTTCATTTTCTTCATTAGATTCAAAATTAGATGTAAACTCTTTTGTTATCAAATCCAGCTTGTCATTTTGAGAGATATCTTTGATAGAAAGATAAAAAATCTTTTCTAATTCAGTTATGAATTTGTGATATTTTTCAAAGTAGGTCTTAGAATATTTCTCAATAAGATTCTGATAATCTTCAATTATTCTACCTGCTTTGATAACCACATATTTTTCATAATAAATTATTTGCTCTAAAACTTTAACCGTGTAGCCTAGTAAATTGCCTATTTTTGAAGGCAATGAGCGAAAAAACCATATATGAACTACAGGAACTGCAAGTTTTATATGTCCAATTCTTTCTCTTCTTACACTTCGTTTATTTACTTCGACACCACATTTATCACAAGTTACACCTTTGTATCTTGAACCTTTGTATTTACCACAAGAACATTCCCAATCCTTTTGAGGACCAAAAATCCTTTCACAAAAAAGTCCATCTTTTTCAGGTTTATAAGTTCTATAGTTAACAGTTTCAGGTTTCGTAACTTCACCTTTACTGGCCTTTAGAACTTGATCACTTGATAAAAGTTTTATCGAGAACTTTGAATAAGTTTTATGTAAAACATCTCTTTGTCGTAATCTTGGCATTTTAAACTCCTGTTTTAGTACCAATTACTTTTTTTCTTCTTTCGACGAATAAAGCAATTCTGTTATTATTAGGATGACAGTATCTTGAATTCTAATCAATGTGATTATTCAAGAATTACATCCAAATTTAGACCATAAAGCTCTTTCACCAATACATTAAATGCTTCAGGAATTCCTGGTTTAGGTATTTCCTTACCCTTAACAATTGCTTCATAAACTTTAGTTCTTCCGATAACATCATCAGATTTATATGTTAACATCTCTTGAAGAACATGAACCGCTCCATAAGCCTCTAGAGCCCAAACCTCCATCTCTCCAAATCTTTGACCACCAAATTGTGCTTTACCACCTAAAGGCTGTTGCGTAATCAATGAATATGGACCAATTGAACGAGCATGTAATTTATCTTCAACTAAATGAGATAATTTCAACATGTATGTAATACCAACAGTAATTTCCTGTTCGAATCTTTCTCCAGTCAAACCATCGTACAATATCGATTTTCCAGAAGCAGGTAACTTAGCTTCTTTTAATTTTTGCTTAACATCCTTCAAAGAAGCACCATCAAACACAGGAGTAGCATACTTCGTTCTTAATTTTTTACCAGCCCATCCTAGATTAGTTTCAAATATCTGACCTGGGTTCATTCTTGAAGGCACACCCAACGGATTTAGAATAATATCTACTGGTGTTCCGTCTTCTAGATAAGGTAAATCTTCAATTGGAACAATTCTGGATACAATACCTTTGTTTCCGTGTCTACCGGCCATTTTATCACCGATCTGAATTTTTCTCTTCTTTGCGATATATATTTTTACAAGTTGAATAATTCCTGGTGGAAGTTCATCACCATAAAGTAATTTTTGTCTATCTCTTTGGAAATCAACATTCAATTGATCTACCACAAGAGAGTAATTTGAAATAAAATCAGATATCTTTTCATTAATATCTTCATCATTTGTCCATTCTGTCTGAATATTATTATCTTCTATATTCAGATTGATAAATGATTTTGCTGCGATCTTATCTCCCGGTGAAAGTACAACCGTTCTTTTACCCGATTTACTTTCTAAACATACAACTTCCTTTACAATTTTTTTACCTTTCAGTAGGAAGTATAAATCTTTTGCCCTTTCTTCTTCAATTGATTTAATATCCAACTCAAATTGTTTTTTAAGCTTCTTTATAGCATCTTTCTCTTTACTCTTCTTAGAAGGATCTTTCTTTTTCCTAGAGAATATTTTAGTTTCAATAACGATACCTTTATCTCCAGGAGGTACTCTAAGTGAAGCATCCTTAACTTCTCCGGCCTTTTCACCGAAAATAGCTTTAAGAAGTTTATCTTCAGGTGTTAAGTTTACCTCACCTTTAGGTGTAACTTTACCTACAAGAATATCACCAGGATATACTTCTGCGCCAATTCGTATAATACCTTCGTCATCAAGATTTTTAGTAGCTTCTTCACTTACGTTAGGTATCTCTCTGGTTAATTCTTCCTCGCCTCTCTTGGTCTCTTTGACATTTATTTCATATTCTTTGATATGCAAAGAAGTGAAAACATCTTCTTTTACTAATTTTTCACTTAAAATTATTGCATCCTCAAAGTTATAACCATTCCAAGACATATAAGCCACAAGAACATTTTTACCTAATGCTAATTCCCCATGATCAGTAGCCGGACCATCTGCAATTATATCCCCAGGTTTTAATTTATCACCCTTTTCCACAACAGGCATATGGTTAATACTAGTATCTTGATTTGTTCTAAAGAATTTTACAAATTTATAATATTTTTCATCAGGATCTTTTGGATCTTCTTTCTTTGTTACTTTAACCAAACATCCCTTAGCATCTATCTTTAATACTTCACCTTCAACATCAGATTCTACCATAGCTTTTGAATCTTTTGCAATTTTAACTTCCATTCCTGTTCCTACATAAGGAGAATCTGTTGTAAGTAATGGTACAGCTTGACGTTGCATATTTGAACCCATTAAAGCTCTATTGGCATCATCATGTTCCAAGAAAGGAATTAAATTTGCCGCAGCAGAAACTACTTGAGTTGGAGTGCAATCCATGTAATTTACATTATCCTTCGTATTAATCGGAAAATCACCTCTAAATCTAGTTAGAATACTATCAGGTCTAATGAAATTTCCTTTTTCATCTAATGGAGCATTCGCCTGTGCAATTACATTCCTATCTTCTTCATCTGCTGTAAGGTATTCAACATCGTTAGTAACTTTTCCAGATTTAACTTTTCTATATGGTGTTTCAATAAATCCCATATTATTAACCCTAGCATAAGTAGCTAAAGAAGATATCAGTCCAATGTTAGGACCCTCAGGAGTTTCAATAGGACAAAGTCTTCCGTAATGTGTGTAGTGAACATCTCTAACCTCAAATCCTGCTCTATCTCTAGTAAGTCCACCCGCACCCAGTGCAGATAATCTTCTTTTATGAGTGATCTCAGCGAGTGGATTCACTTGATCCATAAATTGAGAAAGTTGGTTTGTACCAAAGAAAGCATTCAATACACTTGAAAGAGTTCTAATATTGATAAGATCAGCCACAGCAATATCATCTTCAGGTTTTGCCAAAGACATACGCTCTTTAATAGTTCTACTCATCCTTGACAGAGCAATACCAAATTGGTTGCCTAATTGCTCCCCAACAGTTTTTACCCTTCTGTTACCAAGGTGATCGATATCATCAACTATCTTTTTTCCATTCTTTATTTCAAGCAATTCTTTTATTATTGAAACTATATCATATTCTGTAACTAAAGTAGCTTGTAAATAAGTTTTTTCAAGCATAGATATTGCCTCTTTCTTTTCAGAGGTTTTACCCTTATCAATAGCTTTTAACAGCTTATCTATAGAGATATTTTCGTACTGATCTTCACCTTTCTTTAACTTGATAACCTTCTTTTTATTATTTCGTCTAAGGAAATCTATCAGAGTTTCAAGATTGTTATCCATCTTTTGATTAATTCTATATCTACCCACTTCTCCAAGATCATATCTCTTCTCATCAAAGAACATCCGTTCAAAATGTTTTTTTGCAGTATCAATATCTGGCGCTTCTGTTAATCGAAGCTGTTCATAAATATATAAAAGAGCATCATCCTGATTCTCTGTACTATCTTTTTTTAAACTATTCATTATCAGATTAAACTTCAATCTATCATTAGCTTTTACTAAATCTATACTTTTAACATTATTATTGTATAAAGACTCAAGTTGTTCAAATGTTAATTTTGTTCCAGTAGCAAGAATCAACGGTTGGGATTTCTCATCTTCTGGACTAATATCACTTATTACAATTTCTTGAAATAGTGTTCTATCAACCAAGTCATTAATATTTTTCTTATTTATTTTAATTTTTTCGAATAAATCAAACAATGCATATATCTCTTCATTGGATGAAAAACCCATTGCTCTCAAAAAAGTACTGATCGGAAATTTCTTCCTTCTGTCAATATACACCTGCATTGAATCATTTATCGTAGTTTCATATTCTAACCAAGACCCTCTAAAAGGTATTACCTTAGCAGAATAAAGAGTCGTAGAATTTGGATGGATTCTTGAAGAAAAGAAAACACCTGGTGATCTATGTAATTGTGTAACAATAACTCTCTCAGCACCATTTATAATAAAAGTTCCTTTTGGACTCATTATTGGTAAAGTACCAAAATAAGTTTCAGACTCGATTGTATGATCAAATTCATCAGAACCTTCTGATTTCTTCGACAATCTCAATCTTACTTTCAAAGGTGCATTGTAACTAGTACCAATTTCTTGACACTCAACAACTGAATATTTAGGCTGACCTACAGCATAATCAATATATTCCAACAGATACCTTTCTCTTGTATCAGTAATCGGGAATGTATTTTTAAAAACTCTATGTAGACCGGATAAGTCCTTTTTCTGCCTTTTCGTCGTTTTTTGCAAGAATTTATCAAAAGATATTAATTGAAGCTCAAGTAAGTTTGGCATTTCAATTACTGTTTTGATTTTTGCAAAAGATTGTCTTTGCTTGTCTTTATTCTTATTCAAAATTAAGTCCTCCTGTAATATTATGTACTTCGTTAAAGGACTCAGAAGCTTAAAATATAAAAAAACTAAAACATAAATTTATAATTATTTTTTGTGTTTTAGCTTTGTCATATCGAACATTTTATGCTCTTTCATGCTTAATTATATTTCAAACTACCGAAAATTCTTTATTGCGTTTTATAAACGCAGAAAAAGTTATTCTCTCTCTGTGAGAATATCTTTTCCTAAACAGATTTAGCTTTAATTTTTTTTAATATTACTTAAGATCTGCTTGACCACCTGCTTCTTCTATTTGCGCTTTAACCTTTTCAGCTTCATCTTTCGATACAGCTTCTTTAACAGTATTTGGACATCCATCAACTAACGCTTTAGCTTCTTTTAAACCTAAGCCTGTAAGCTCTCTTACAACCTTTATCACAGCTATTTTCTTATCTCCAGGAGAAAGAAGAATTACATCAAATTCTGTTTTTTCTTCTTCTTCTGAATCTGCCACTGCTCCACCTGCTACTACAGTTGCTGCTGCTGCGGTTACATCGAATTTTTCTTCGATAGCTTTCACAAGCTCAGACAATTCCATTGCTGTCATTTTTTCCAGTTTGTCTAATATCTCTTGCACAACATCCTCCGATTCATTTTATTTTTAATATTTTATATTTAATCTTGCTCTTTCTTTTCTCTTAAGGCATCTAACGTTCTTGCTACTTTAGACATAGGTGCATTCAACACATTTGCAAGCATTGACAACAACGTATGTTTAGATGGAAGATCCTTGATTACAGACATCTTATCTTCACCATAAAACACATTATCAAAAAGACATCCTTTGATCACAAGACTTTTATTCTTTTTTGCAAAATCAAAAAGAACTTTAGACGTAGACGAAGGATCATCATACGAAAATGTTATTGAATTTGGACCTAGTAAAAGAGAGTTGAAATTTTCACCATATTCTTCATCTTTCAATGCTAGTTTAACTAGTGTGTTCTTATAAACTTTCATTTCAGAATTAGCTACTTTAAGCTCTTTTCTTAGTCTTGAAATATCTTCAACATTAATACCATCATATCTTGAAACATAAAATGCTGATGATTCAGATAGTTTCTGCTTTATAACATTTACGATTTCTTGCTTATCAAGAATTTGTTGTTTAATATTTTCATTTGTTACTTCAGCCATTTTTTACTCCGATTGTAATTCTTCCATTTAGCCTATACTAGCAATAATACCAGCTGGCTCAATATCATAAGCCAAACCCATTGTAGAAGATAAAGTTATTTTCTCTACATAAATACCTTTAGCTGCACTTGGTTTAAGTGCAAGTATTTTTCTCATAAACTCTTGAATATTCTCTTCTAGTTGATTTTCTTCAAACGAAGCTTTTCCAACACCAACGTGAATAATTCCTTGCTTTTCAGTTCTAAAATCAATCTTACCTGCCTTGACTTCTTTTACTGCTTTTGCAACATCTGGTGTAACAGTTCCACTTTTAGGGTTAGGCATTAGTCCTCTGGGACCCAAAACCCTGCCAAGTCTTCCGATTTTACCCATCATATCAGGAGTTGCAATTATTACATCAATATCTGTCCAACCACCTTGAATTTTTTCCATATACTCTTCGAATCCTGCGTAATCAGCACCCGCTTCTAGAGCTTCTTTTGCTTTTTCTTCAGTTGCAAATACAAGAACTTTTACTTCTTTTCCTGTACCATGAGGAAGTGAAACAACTCCCCTTACAATCTGATCTGCGTGTCTAGGATCAACACCTAGATTAACTGCAAGTTCAATAGTTTCATCAAATTTGGCCGTTGCATTTGATTTACACATCTCTACAGCTTTTTTTAGTTCCAAAGAAATTCTTTCTGGACTTGCTTCAAGCATTTTTTTAAGTCTTTTTGATTCTTTCATTTTTGTAATCCTCTAATTTTGTACAAAAGATTTGCTCCGGCAATTATCGCATTTCTTTTATTTAACACCTTTGACATTTACGCCCATACTTCTGCATGTTCCTGCAATAATCTTTACAGCTGCATCAATATCATTTGCGTTTAAATCTTCCATTTTCGTTTCAGCAATTTTTTCTAATTGAACTCTAGTGATAGTACCGACTTTGTTTAAATTTGGTACTGCAGAACCTTTCTCAAGCTTAAGTGCTTTTCTAATTAGAACAGATGCTGGTGAAGTTTTCATTACAAACGTAAAAGATTTGTCTTGATAAACTGTTATTACAACAGGAATAATATCCCCTTGTTTATCTTGAGTTCTAGCGTTAAACGTTTTACAAAACTCCATAATATTAACACCTTTCTGTCCAAGAGCTGGACCGACAGGTGGTGCAGGTGTTGCTTTTCCACCGGGTAATTGTAACTTGATAAAGCCAATTATTTTCTTAGCCATTTTATATCCTTAAATTTATTAATTAAAACTATTATTCGTACTTTACTTGAAGAAAGTTCAGGTCTACTGGAGTACTTCTGCCAAAAATAGTTACCATAACTTTCAATCTTTGTTTTTCTTCATTGATCTCACCAATAACTCCACTAAAATCACTAAATGGACCATCTACGATCTTAACAAAATCACCGATTTTATAAATATTTTCAACCTTTTCCTTGCCTTCATTAACCTTAGCCTTTTCAAGCATTCTGTCGACTTCTTTTCTAGATAATTTTTGTGGTTTATTTTTTGGACCCACAAAATTAAGTACCTTAGTGTTACTTAAAAGGAAATGCTCAATAATTCTATTTAGATGGCAACTTATGAAAATATAACCAGGATAAAACAATCTAGTTTTCTTAACTTTTTTGCCATTCCTCATTTGCACAACTTCCTCTGAAGGTACAAAGATTTCCTCAATTTCATTTTCGTAGTGCAATCTTTCAATTTCACTCCCTAGAAATTCTTTTGTCCTCAACTCTTCTCCAGTAAGAACATGTAATATATACCACTTAGCGCTCAAAATTTATCCTATTAAACAATTATTATAAGAACATTCCCATTAACCAATTCAGAATTTGGTCTGAGAGGAAAACAAAGAGAACAAGTATCAATGACATTGCTATAACTATCTTTGTTGAACCCCAAACTTCTGCCTTTTTTGGCCAGCTTAAGAGTTTCATTTCCGCAACTAATGATTTTAAATAACCCATTGCTTTTCCACCTTTAGTTTATACTGCAGGCATTGAGGGATTCGAACCCCCGACACCCGGTTTTGGAGACCGGTGCTCTAACCAAACTGAGCTAAACACCTGTACGTAAATTATTTTGTTTCTTTATGCATAGTATGCTTCTTGCAGAATTTACAGAATTTCTTAAACTCAACCCTCGCTGAATGAGTTGTTTTATTTTTATCTGTAGTATAATTTCTTCTTTTACATTCTGTACAAGCTAATGTTACCAATTCTCTCATCACAACTCCCATAAGATTCTTTTGTAAGTGCTTACTAGCAGACTTGAACTGCTGGCCTCTTCCTTACCAAGGAAGTGCTCCGCCGCCTGAGCTAAGTAAGCAGACTGCGAAAAAAAAGTGCAAGTCCAATTTTTCTATTAAACTTGCATTTTCCATTTCTTGTGAGCGGGAAACGAGACTCGAACTCGCGACCCTCAGCTTGGAAGGCTGATGCTCTAGCCAACTGAGCTATTCCCGCTTGACTTCTTTGATATTTAGTGAGCCAGGATGGGTTCGAACCACCGTAAGCATACGCTAGCAGATTTACAGTCTGCCTCCTTTAGCCACTCGGACACTGACCCACAACGTGCTAATAAAGGGACTCGAACCCCCGACCGGCTGATTACAAATCAGCTGCTCTAGCCAACTGAGCTACATTAGCATTCGTTTTAAGGTTTGCAAAGATAAATATATTTTTTTTGATTGTCAAGCTATTTTTAGATATTTTTAAAATATTTTCTTATCAACCGAGAAAAGTGCATACTTCAGGCTGATTAAAAATCAGCTTTTAAAATATTACCTTTATAGTTAATTGTAACTGTAGAATTAGATAAATTTATTATTTTAAGATCTTCCTTTGGAACAAATATTCTATTTCTGATTTTGTTTCTGTCTAAGTTTTCACCAGCTTCTTTTGTTATTTTTGCAATTTTAATTATATAATTAAGATATTTTTTACCTTTTTCCGAATTATATTGTTTCGCCTTTGAAGAGTTGTTTAAAATTAACAATATTGATATAATTATTGTTAGACTAAGGATAATCCATTTTAACAAAGGATTAGATTTAGACTGAGGCTTTGATTTGAAGGTCCCTCCATCCAGTATGTTTTTTGCTTTTTTAGTAAATTCCTTAAATTCTTTAAGAGAAACATCTCTTCTGAAGAATGTTTCTGATTGCTTAATCATATTAGCTAATTTTGCTTTCTGCTCTTTCTTTGTATCTGAGGATGAATCGATTAAATATTTAATAAATTGATCTATTTGTCTCTTTTTTGAACTTATTTTTTCATCCTTCTTAAATTTATCTAAATTCAAATTATTAAAGTCGTTGGATTTTTGAGCTTCCGTAATTAAAAATTCAGATCCCTCTCTAATTATTTTAAAATCTTCTTTCCAAACATGCCCTTTCAAACCATCGACTTCAGTAGAAAGATATATTACAATTC
>JAQIDB010000138.1 GCA_027858225.1 Candidatus Delongbacteria bacterium | reverse complement strand
GATTTTGCTAAGCCTGGTCATATGTTTCCATTGATAGCAAAAAATGGTGGAGTATTGGTTAGAACTGGTCATACTGAAGCTGCTGTAGATCTTGCAAGGTTAGCCGGTTTAAAACCTGCGGGAGTTATTTGCGAAATAATGAATGAAGACGGCTCAATGTCAAGATTACCTGAACTTAAAGAATTTGCAAAGAAACATGATATAAGACTAGCGACGATTCAAGACCTTATTGAGTACAGAAGAAAGGGAGAAAAGCTCGTAGAATGTGAAACAGTTGCAGATCTACCTACAATGTACGGAGATTTTAAGGTAAAATATTACCTATCCAAGATCGATGATCAGGAGCATATCGCATTAGTTAAAGGGGATGTTGATACTGACGAACCTGTTCTTGTGAGGGTTCATTCAGAGTGTCTTACAGGTGATGTGTTTGGTAGTGCAAGATGTGATTGTGGTGATCAGCTTCATACAGCTTTGGAAATGATAGATAAGGAAGGAAGAGGTGTTCTTGTATATATGCGCCAAGAAGGTCGAGGAATCGGCTTAAGAGCAAAGATAAAAGCTTATCATTTGCAGGATAAAGGTTTAGACACAGTAGAAGCCAATGTTGAACTTGGTTTTCCTGCTGATATGAGAGATTATGGTATTGGAGCACAGATATTAGTTGATCTAGGTATAAAAAATATCAGACTTATGACAAATAATCCTAAGAAACTTGTAGGTTTACAAGGATACGGCTTGAACAAAGTAGAAAGAGTACCTATTGAGATTGCTTGTAAAGCTGATAATGAGTTTTATTTAAAGACTAAGCGTGACAAGATGGGACATCTTATTTTAGGCAACAAGTAGTAAATGCATATGGATCAAAATCAGAAATACTGTGACATTTGCGGAGAAGATTTTAAAGGTGTTTTTTACGGAAAGGGTTCAAAGTATAATATACTTCAATGTCCTAACTGTGACCTAATTTGGTCAGATCCGTTAACAACAAAAAATTTTAAAGAGACAATTGATTCTGATTACTGGGCAGAAGATGTATACATTAAAGAGGAATTAGCGCAAAAGGCTAGATTTCGCAAACAACTTACAAAAATTTTAAAGTTAGATAAAAATTTCAAAGAAAAGAAAATATTGGATATTGGATCAGGATTAGGTTTTTTCCTTGATGTATGTGAAGAAAAAGGATTTACAGCTGAAGGTTGTGATATTAACCAGAATGCTGTTAAATATTGCAATAGAGAAAAAGTAAGGTCAAGGGTTGGAAGTATTGATAGTTTTTACAAAGACAATTCATTTGATGTTGTTTTTGCGTTTAATCTGATTGAACATCTTCCACATCCCAAAGAATTTTTATTAAATTGTAAAAGAATACTTAAAGATGATGGTGTGCTTATACTCGAAACACCGACACAGAATAGTTTATTCCATAAATTTGCACGACTTGGTGATAAGCTGACTGGTTACAAGTTGAATTACTATGGTGTCAATTCTGACGGACACATTCATAAATTTTGCAATAAGACTTTTGAAATATTGAAACAATTAGGTTTCGAAATAGTTATAAATGAAAAGATTAATTCTCCAATAAATGAAATTTTAGGTAAAACTGCCTACCTTAGTGCATTTAATAAATATTTTATGAGGATCTCAGTTCCGATAGTGTGGTTCTTTGCAAATTTATTAGGACAACAAAACAGAGCTTTTATTGTCCTGAAAGTAAAAAACTCCGATTAAATCGGAGTTTTTTAGTAGCGGCACACGGACTTGAACCGCGGACACTCGGATTATGATTCCGATGCTCTAACCAGCTGAGCTATGCCGCCATGAACGAATGCAAATATAAAATAAAATAAAAACCTTAGCAAGTGATATTTTCAATATTTAAATTATATTGAAAAATATCGCTTTGAAATAAAGAGTTAGTTTTTTTGACATTAATCATTATAGTTTAAAATAAATTTTGTTATATTCCGTTCACATTATAAATTTAAAGGAGAATTCTCTCATGAAAAAAACAATTTATTCATTGATATTAGCTATGATTATACTGTTTTCTAGTTGTTCTAAGACTGATGTCAATAACATTACCACAGATAAAAACGGCTTAAAAGTATATAAGAATTCTAAACCTTCTGATAAGAATTTTAAATATATGACAGAAGAATTATTTTCAATTGGTGATAATATCGATGATGAAATAGATACAAATAAAGTATTTAATGACATAACTATGATTAAAAGTGATAGCGAAGGAAATCTGTATGTTTTGGATCGAAGGAAATCTGTTTTAAGAAAATTTAATACAAATGGTGATTTTATATTATCAATGGGTAAAAGAGGAACCGGTCCCGGTGAAATGATTCGTGCTACAGATATGGCAATAGTTGAAGATACTATCTATGTATCAGATATGAGATCAAGAAAAGTTCTTAGATTTAATCAAGATGGTAAATTTATTAACGATATTATGATGCCAAGAGAAACAGGTTCCCCAAGATCATTTAAAAAATTAAGTAGTAATAGGTTTGTTGGAATGCTTTCAAGGGTTGCTAGAAACAGTGGTGCCAGAGAAATGACAATGAATCTAGCTATTATGGATAAAAAATTCAATGTATTATATTCTTTACACTCCGAAACTTTTGATTTTGATTGGGAAACTTTTAATCCGCTGGATCATAATATAGAATTTACAACTGGAAATAATAAGATATATGTCGCTGAAACAAGTGAGAGCAAATATTCTATTGAAGTATATGATATTGAAGGGAAACACATAGAAACCATAAAGAAAAACTATGCTAGAATTAAATATTCGGATGATGAAAAATTGATCATGAAAGAGCAGATGGAAAGTAGATCAAGAAGACATACTTTAGATACAGAAATATTGAATTTCAAGAATGCAATTAAAAGAGTCTATTTCGATAAGAATGGTTATTTACTTGTAGAAAGTTCTCAAAAAAGAAATAAAGCAAATTTAAACAACTTCATTTTAGATATTTTCAAAGATGGACAATTGTTGAATACGGTAGATCTTAATTCTACAGATGATTTTTATATTTCAAATGAAATGTATGAGAAAAATTTCTTAGATAACAGAATCGTTGTTTCTGATGTTGCAAATATGATGATAAAGACATATTCGTATTAAGGTTAGGAACGCATTTTTGCACTTCTTACAAAATACTATTTTATATTGTCATTCTTTTTTAATATTTCGTTTGACATTTATCTCAAATTTCCTTAATATTGGAAGCTTATTAACCATTTATAATAAACAATAATAATTTATGGAATAAATCAACTATGAAAAGAACTTTATCAATCCTGTATGTTCTGGTGTTGTTTTCTTATTTGTTCTCACAGGAACAAATATCCACAGAGGTACTTCAGGATTCTTTAGCAGTTGCTGCGGCCGATTCTTCTACGGTCATAGCTGAACCTGTAAAAGAGTTAAGCATGGAAGAGAAAATTTGCAAAAATGCTGCAGATGAAATAATGGCGATTAGTGAAAATTGGGATGTAAGTCGTGATTACGATATTCTGTTGCCACGTATTACAAAATATGCTGATAGTTTCTTCAATACAGGAAGGAATCCAAATGAAGCTAACAAAAACGAACTGCTTATTCTTAAGGAAAAACTTGGTAAGCTCCTAGAAACAGGTCTATCCTTGTCTCTAGAAGGTTTGTTGGAGGCTAATTTGCTATGGGTCGAGAATGAATTGTCAGGAAAACAGATCAATCCTGCTCTTACTGGCTATCTTACAAAATCCAACCGAGATAAGATTCAGGCGATATATGATCTTATTCTATTGGAAGATTCTAAAGATGCTCAAATTATTGAATTAAGTTCGAATCTTAAGAGTTCTTACAAAATCATAATGAGGTATACTATTGGTTTTGATGAAATGCTTGATAAAGTCTATAAAGAAGTATCGCGTGTTTCAGAAAAAAGAGTATATTTTCTTTATGTAGAGGATGACGTTCAGGACAAACTTGAGTCTATCTCCGCAGTCTTGGGTGATTATATAAGGAATAATAAAGATAAATATAATGCAGAAATTAAGGAAAATATTGAAACGACTTATCAAGCAAAGAAAAAAGCCGAAGAAGAAGTTGAGTCCTTATCCATAAGAGTAGGTGATACTGAAGATGAGGTAGAAAAGAAGACTCTACATGACAGTCTTTTAGTCGCAGAAGAGAAAGTTGATCAATATTATGATAAATGGTTAGTGGCAAAATCAAACACTCTTGACAATGTATATATGGGTGAAATAACCAGGTTCTTAGGGATTTTAAATAGATTTAGACAGTCAGAAGATATATATGATATAAATTCAGAATTAATAGCTAAACTGGTTAATAATGATCCCGATCTTGAAAACTATTTTAAAAATATACTACAAATTAAATTTTCTCAGGATCTTGCTTCAGCATCAAAGAAATATTTTAGATTCGATGTTGATAAAGGATTTCGTTGGTACAGATTAAATGTTCTTATTTTTACTTGGATGTTCTTTGTATTATTCTTTTACGTGTTTTTATCAGTGAGAAAAAACAAAGATTCTATTTATATTAGAAGAATTCCCGGACTCGATGCTATTGATGATGCTGTTGGTAGAGCAACGGAAATGGGTAAACCTGTAATTTATGATTCAGGATTAGGTAGTTTTATAGAACCTCAAACAATAGCAAGTATGTTGATCTTGAGAGCTGTTGCAAAAAAAGTTGCAGAATTTAAAGCTGAGATAATTTATCCAGCCTACGATCCTATTGTGCTTCAAATAGCCGAGGAGATGATATCGTCAGGCTTCCTTGATGCTGGTTATCCTGAGGACCATAAAAAAGACAATTGTTTCTTCATGGTTCAAGATCAATTTGCATATGCTGCTGGTTTATCAGGATTGATAGCGAGAAAAAAACCGGCAACAGCTCTTCACTTTGGATCTTATGCCGCTGAATCATTATTAATTGCCGAAGCGGGATTCGCTGCCGGAGCAATTCAGGTTGCTGGTACCGTAGAATCTGCTCAGTTACCATTCTTTATAACTGCTTGTGATCACACATTGATAGGCGAGGAACTTTACGCAGCTGCAGCATACCTTTCAAGAGATGCTCAGATATTATCAAATCTAAAATTATCTGATTACGGTAAATTGATATTTGGTGGTCTTTTCTTGTTAAGTACATTATTACTTACGATTAACTCCGAGTGGACATTCATAAGGGATATACTTTCAACTCACTAATAAATTAATTTAAGGACCTATAAAAATGAAAAAAGAAATACCAATACTATTTGGTTTAATCGCAGCGATATTATGGTACAGCGAATTTTTCTTTGCAGGGATGTTTTTTGATAATTTGAAAGTATTCTTTGCAAGTGGATTGAAGATCGCCGGTGTTGTAGGTATTATGATCGGGGTATATTCTGTTGCAAGACAAAATTATTTCAAGATCAAATATAACAATGAGAGGTATTATGCGATTCTGCGTGTATCTATGATATTCTTAATGATATTTTTGGGATCTCAAAGGGGTATGGCATCTGGAACACCTTTCAGTTCTATGTTCTTCAATGTTTACATACCTTTTCAAGCTACAACATTTGCTTTGTTAGCTTTTTATATTGCTTCTGCTGCTTACAGATCATTTAAAGCTAAATCATTAGAATCAGCAGTTCTGTTAACAGCTTCAATACTTGTCATGATGGGCAAGATCCCTCTTGGGGAAGCAATGTGGGATAAAATTCCGGTAATTGGCGAATGGATCATGGATGCTCCGTCTAGTGCAGGAAGAAGAGCTATTATTTTTGGGGGTTATCTTGGTATGATAACCATGATGATAAGAATATTTTTTGGACTGGAAAGGTCCCATTTATCAGATTAATAGATAAAATTAAAGGATAGAGTATATGAATGTTTTAGAAAAATTAAAAAATCTTGATAGAAGAATAATATATTTGTTAGTCTTTTTGTCTATCATAATTCCTCTAATACCCGGATTTGATTTCTTGAAATTTCCAGTTTCTGCATCAAAGGAGACAAAGGCGATTTTTGACATTATTGAAGGTCTTGATGAGGGAGATGCAGTACATATTGATTTTGCGTTTACACCAACTCAGAAAGCTGAATTATTACCATTCTTTGAAGCTTTTTACAAACATTGTATGTTGAAAAAAGTTAAAGTATTCATTTATTATGGTGCTTCCGTTAATGGAATGCCGCTTGGAAAAGAAACTGTTAAAAGAATAATGCAAAGACCAGAATTTTCGCATATGGAAGAAGGTGTTGATTATCTTAACATGGAATATATACCTATCCAACCAGATATTCAAATATTCGGCATGGTTTCTGACTATAAAGGGACATTTAAAAAACAGGGTAAGATATTTGATGGTGTTGAAACACTTGATGATATCGACCTTATTCTTGGTATCTCCGGTTCTAAATGGCATCAACCATTAATTGATATGCAGATAAGGTTTCATTATAAATTTGCTATGGCTGTTACTGCAGTAACCGGTCCTGACTATATCCCATATTTTCAAACAGGTCAGTTATGCGGTTTAAGTAACGGTTTAAGGGGCGCGGCTGAGTATGAAATGTTAGTTTCAAAGAAATATGATGTGGATTATTACGGTACTGCAACAAAAGGTCTTTCATCACTAACTTTTTCACATTTGATGATATTCGGACTGATATTTTTAGGTAACATTATATATTTTTATGAAAGAAAGAAAGGGGGGAAATAATGGATTTCAATACTATTTTAGATAACATCTTCTTAAATAACTTTTTTTCTAATTGGATGCCAGTTATAGCTACACTAATGATCATGTCTTTTTTATATAAAGATAATCCTCTTTTTAAGATAGGTGAAAATGTTTTCATCGGTATTTCACTGGGTTATTTTTGGACGATTTTATGGGATATCAGTGTAAAACCATTCTTGATTATGCCGGTCATGGATATGTTCGTAGAATTCCATTGGACAGACCTTACGACTATTTTCTGGTTCTTGCTTGCTTCGACAATGTTATTTCGATTCAGCAGAAAAAAAGCATGGATAGCAAATTACTATTTTGGTTTTATTTTCGGTTATATGGCAGGTATGTATATACCTATTCAGATACAGAATATCCTGTTGCAGAGTACAAATCTGATGAAAGACATTAATCAGGGATCATTCTACGAAACATCAAAGTGGATTGTTTTGATATTTGGTACATTCTCAGCGCTAATGTATTTCTTCTTCTCTAAACCTCATAAAGGAATTCTAGGTAAAACTGCAAGAGTTGGTATTATTGTAATGATGATATTCTTTGGAGCTGCATTCGGTTCAACAGTAATGGGCAGGGTTTCGTTATTCATTGATAGAGCGATATTGCTAGTTGATCATCCTTTTGAGTCTTTAGTTTCAACACTTGGAATCATTGCATTCATGATCATATATTTTAAATTCATTTATAAAGAAAAAGAATATGATGATGAAAGTGTGATGTAGGATATGTATTAATATGTAATTTAATTTAAGGGAGCTTTGCTCCCTTTTTTTATTGCAAAAATAAGGCTCCGCTTAATATCTAAGATAATTATCATTGTTAATTTTGATTGAAAGCTGTATGTTTCGTTTAATAAACCGAGGTAGGTATGTCAAAATATGTAATATTATTTACTCTATTAATCTATTCGATTATTAAAGCTGAGTATATAGTTGGAGATCATGTCCCTGACATGCAATTTGTAGATACAAATATAGATTCTATTGGAACTATCATTTATTCCTCCCAGAGTACTAAAGATATTATTTCTTCCGGCAAAATTGTAGTGATCAGCTTTTTTGGAGTTGGTTGAAGTACATGTCTTCAAGAGGGAGTATCTCTCAAAAACATTCAAATTGAAATGGGATTAGACAGCATTTATTTCCTTGGTGCTACCCCATCGCCAGGTTATACGGACAAAGATCTTAATCGCGAATATTGGAGAAATATTTACGATATGGGTTTGAAATATCAAATATCAAATTATAATGAATTAGGTAAAGAAATGTCTATGTTTTCAACTACGCAATATACACCTCAATTAGTAATAATCGGACAGGATTCTAAGATTGTGTTTTCTCATTTTGGCTATATTAGGGAAGATGATATACGTATAGAAATAAGAAAAGCTCTTGATGAATTTGGCAATCTTCAGCAGGTAAGTAAGTTGGGTAATATTTATTTGAACACTTCAAAAAGAATTATTGACTTAAATGATGATTTTACAACTATAAATTCGGAACCTATCAGTTATGAGATCGTTTCAATTTCGGATGAAACAATTGTAACTCCGAGCTTTAATAATTCCCAGCTAACATTAACAAAAGGAATCAACACTGGCATTTCTAATATTAAAATTAAAGCAGCAACATCTTCTGAAACAAAAATTGATTCATTTGATGTTATGATATATCCTATAAGTGCAAATGTAATTGGTTTTGAAACAGGTAATATGTACGATCACTGGTTTCACGAAGGTGATGCTGATTGGTATATTGATACTGAAACAGCGTTTAGTGGATTAAATAGTGCAAGGTCAGGTTATATTGAAACCCCAAATGTATCAGCAGGTGTAACATATTCTCTATTACGAACCACCTTTGAATCAGTCGTGGATGATACTCTTGCTTTTGCATATAAAATTTCTTCTCAGTATGAGAGTGATGGATTTGAAATAATGATTGATGAAAGATGGGTGGACTTTCCGGATAGCAGATGGTCTGGTGAAGTGGATTGGTCTTTTGCAGAATATCCTTTAAAAGCAGGTAAACATTCAATTGAATGGGATTACTTTAAATATGAATATGATCAGTCTGGTAAGGATGCTGCATGGTTGGATATTATTAAGATACCGGGTGTGATTACAAGTATAGAAGAAATTGTTGTTCCATCGGAAACTCAGCTTATAGGTAACTACCCTAATCCATTTAACGGAACTACATCGATCAACTATAAATTAGCCAATCTATCTGATGTGAAATTATCAGTTTTCAATATGAAAGGTGAGTTTGTTTCTGAGCTTGTAAATGAGAAACAGAACAGGGGAGAGTATAATGTCAATTTCAATGCTTTTAATGTTAACAGTGGTGTTTATTTCTATAGATTAGAAACAGGTCTTGAGGTTCAAACGGGAAAGATGATATATTTAAAATAAGGAGTAGGGAATGCAGATCTGCATTCCTTACGAATTGTTTGTTTCGATCTCAAGCATTTTTACTTTTAGGTCAACTCCACCATTTGCAGAGAAGCCATAATGAACATTATGTGCGCCAACAACTCTATGACAAGGTACAATTGGTGCTACTGGGTTTACTCTCATCGCCATTCCTATAGCTCTTGATGCTTTAGGGTTATTAATCAAAGATGCAATACTTCCATAGGTGAATTTTCTACCTAAAGGTATTTGCAATGTTTTAGAATAAACTTTCTTCTGAAAAGATGACCATTTTCTATTGTCTAAGGGGACACAGCTGACATCTGTAATCTTACCCTTGAAATATTTTACAAAAAGCTTTTTCCATTTTAAAAGATCATCATCTTTATCAAATATAAATTTATGATTGTTTTCTAACAATGATCTTTCTGCCGATTCCTTATCATCGAACATGAATTTAGTTTGCAAAAGTCCTTTGGTTGACACAGCAAAACTAAGCCATCCCAGATCTGTTTCAACTGAATTGTACAATATTTCTTTCTTTGGAAGTGGAAGTCTAAATTTTCTCATTTTTCAAACTCTTCAATTGATTTGGAGTGAAAATTCCTTTTTCAGTAATAAATCCTGTGATAAATTTTGCAGGTGTAACATCGAATCCATGGTTTAAGGCCGGTGAAAGCGAATGGTTTAAAGGTGTCTTGCCTGAAAATTTGATCTCATCTTCACTTCTTATCTCAATTGGAATATCTTTTCCAGATTTTATTTTGAAATCTATGGTGGAAATTGGTGCAGCAATATAAAATGGTACTTTATTGTCATAAGCTGCTAAAGCTTTTAGATAAGTTCCTATCTTGTTCGCAGTGTCTCCGTTTGAAGCAATTCTATCCGCGCCGGTAATAACAATGTCAACATCACCGTTCTGCATTATATGACCGCCGGCATTATCTGTAATGATCGTATGAGGTATCTTTTCATGGTAATATTCCCATGCAGTTAGTTTCCCACCTTGATTTCTTGGTCTTGTTTCATCTATCCAAACATGTATATCCATCCCTCTATTTACTCCTTCGAACACTGGAGCTGAAGCCGTTCCAAAATCCACAGTTGCCAGCCAGCCTGCATTACAATGAGTTAAAATGTTTACTTCATTTGCTTTTGCAACTTTTTGTAGAATAAAATACCCGTTCTCTCCGATCTTCTTGCAAGCATTCATATCATTACGGTAGAATTCATCTGCTTTATCTAAAGACCGTTCTATCTGATCATCCAGATCGTTGGACTCAAGAGCATAGTCACAGATCAAGTCAACTGCATATTCAAGATTTACAGCAGTTGGTCTGGATTCCTTTATTCTTGAAATTTTATTAAAAAATGATTGATAATTATCTCCACTCTCTTTCAAGGCAAAATAAACTCCGTAAGCTGCTGTTACTCCAATCAATGGAGCACCACGTACTTGCATATTATTTATAGCATAAATTATGTCCTCAGAATTTCGCAATTCAATTATTCGAAATTCCTCAGGTAGTCTGGTTTGATCAATTATTTTAATAATTCCTTTTTCAAACCAAATTGAAGTGTATTTCTTTCCGTTGTATTTCATTGTTCAAATTCTCAGTTATTTGTTTGAAAGATAGAAATTATTATCAATAGGTGCAATTTATAATAATTTATAATGCCAAATGTCATTGGTAAATATAATAGTTATTATCAAATTATAGACATGACAATTAAAGGAGTAACATATTATGAATTCAACTGAACATAAATTTACAAATCAGCTTATTAATGAAAGCAGTCCTTATTTACTTCAACATGCTCATAATCCTGTAAATTGGTACCCCTGGGGGCAAGAAGCATTGGATAAAGCCAAAAGAGAAGGTAAGTTGATTCTTGTAAGTATCGGCTATGCCGCTTGTCATTGGTGCCATGTAATGGAGCATGAAAGTTTTGAGAATGAAGAAGTTGCTAAGATCATGAACGATGATTTTATTGCCATAAAGGTCGATAGAGAGGAAAGACCTGATATCGATCAAGTATATATGAATGCAGTTCAATTGATGACAGGAAGCGGCGGATGGCCTTTAAATTGCATTGCATTACCTGACGGCCGACCAATTTATGGTGGTACTTATTTTCGTAAAGATCAATGGATCGAGATGCTTACTCAAGTCTCGAGTTTTTCAAAAAATAATCCTGAGAAAATAGAAGAACAGGCTAAGTTACTTACCGAAGGTGTACTATCAAGCGAAAAGATCTATTCTAATTCCGAAGTAGCTAAGTTTGAAATTAATGATTTGAAAAATGTTTTCAACACTTGGAAAAATAATATCGATAAGAAAGAAGGTGGGCACCATGGAGCTCCAAAATTTCCTATGCCGGTTGGTTATGAATTTTTACTCAGATATAATTATCTTACTGATCATATTGAATCTTTGGAGGCTGTAACTACAACATTAGATAAAATGGCTGCCGGTGGAATTTACGACCAGATAGGAGGAGGTTTCTCAAGATATTCGGTTGATGCTTTCTGGAAGGTGCCTCATTTTGAAAAAATGCTCTACGATAATGCACAGTTAGTCAGTTTATATTCTTCTGCTTATCAGAAAACTAAAAATCCGAAGTATAAAATAATTGTAACTGAAACTTTAGATTTCATTCAAAGAGAATTAACCTCTGCTGAAGGAGGGTTTTATTCTTCTCTGGATGCTGACAGTGAAGGAGAAGAGGGGAAATTCTACGTATGGACTTATACTGACTTGAAATCTATTCTAGGAGATAATGCAGATCAAATTATTGATTATTACAATGTCACAGAAAGCGGAAATTGGGAAAAAGGGAATAATATTTTATTTAAATCAGCTTCGAAAAATGAAATTCCAAATTTCCTATTTGATTCAAAGAAGATTTTGCTGAAAGAACGAGAAAAAAGAG
This sequence comes from Candidatus Delongbacteria bacterium, assembly GCA_027858225.1. Lineage (GTDB taxonomy): Bacteria > UBA4055 > UBA4055 > UBA4055 > UBA4055 > WTAK01. Next base: position 5,175 of record JAQIDB010000138.1, on the reverse strand, counting down.
TTAGACCCGGTTTAGATGATAAAATTCTTACTTCCTGGAATGCTCTTATGTTAAAAGCGTACATTGATGCTTATAGAGTTTTCGATGATAATAAATATCTTCAAACAGCTTTGATCAATGCCGAATTTATAAATACAAAGCTCAAAGATCCTGCTGATGGTCGTTTAAATAGAAACTATAAGAACGGAAAAGCTACAATTAATGCTTTCTTAGATGATTATGCTTTTACGATCAATTCTTTCATATCATTATATCAGGCTACATTTGATGAAAAATGGCTAAAAGAAGCAAAGCTATTAGCTGAATATTCAATTAAACACTTTCTTGATAAAGATACAGGTATGTTTTATTACACTTCTGATATTGATCCTGCGCTTATTGCCCGAAAAATGGATGTTACTGATAATGTGATTCCTTCTGCAAATTCTGAAATGGCAAAAAATTTGTTTTTACTCGGCCAGTATTTTTATAATGATGAATATATTGAAATGTCAGAGAAAATGCTTAACAATGTAAAGAAAGATATAGTAGCTAGTGGAGCTTATTATGCAAATTGGGATATTTTAATGACCTGGCTTGTAAGCGAACCATACGAAATTGCAATTGTGGGTAAAGATTTCGAATCAAAACGGAAAGAGTTTGATAAGTTATATCTACCAAATGTTTTTTTATCCGGTGGAAAAGATAACGGTACATTATCCTTATTAGATGAGAAGCTTATTGATGGCCAAACTACAATTTATGTATGCAGAAATAAAGAATGTAAAATTCCTATTACTGAAGTGGAAGAGGCTTTGAAACAAATTAGTAAATAAGAAGGTTTTAGTTAATACCTATGTCAATTCCTTCTTATAAATTGTCTGGGTCGGGAAGGCGAATTCGAGACCATTTTTGTTGAATTGTTTTAGTATCTGCAAATTTATCTTTGATTGCGTCTCAAAAATATCAGCTTCTTTTTTAATATAATATATGAATAGTATTCCCATACTAAAATCACCCCAGCTATTAAATGATACTAATTTATTTTCAGTCAATGAATCATTATTTGCTTTTACAATATCATTTAAAATTTTAATCGCTAATTCCATTTTATCAGGTGTAGTATCATATGTAAGACCAAGATTTGCTAACACTTTCCTTGCAGGTTCTATGGAAATATTTTCAATACTTGATTCTGCAAAATTCGAGTTTGGTACTGTAATAATTCTTCCCATCAGGGTTTTGATCCTTGTACTTCTGATCCCAACTTCTGTTACGAATCCATCATGTCCACTGATGATGATCCTGTCACCCAGCTTAAAAGGTTTATCAAGGAAGATCATTATTCCACCAAAGATATTCTTTACTGTATCCTGAGAAGCTAAAGCTAATGCAAGTCCACCGATACCAAGTCCTGCTATTAGAGCCATAATGTCGAAACCTGCATTATCAAGACCTACAATTATACCCAGTGACCATAAAAGAGCCTTGATAGATTTTCTTACAATAGGAACGATCTGATCATCGAATGTATTCTCTGATTTTTCTGTGAAAGGAATAATAAGTTCAGTAAATATAGCTTCTACAGCTCTAACTAATAACCACGTAATGTTAAATATCAGTATGAAAGTGAATGCATGACTGAAGAACTTATCAATGTTCTCTGTGAATGCTAGTCGTTCAAAACCAAGCCAAGCACCAACAATGATTGCTGCGTACACTATCGGTTTTTCAATTACACCAATTACTATATCATCAAGATTAGTTTTAGTCTTAACTGTAATTTTCTTAAATACTGTTTTAAATAACCAGTAGATGATCTTTGAAAGAATAAAACCACCGATCAGGAATAGAAATGAATAAAACCAATCTTCAATAGTGTTGTTGTAGAATGTTTTTGTAAAAAATTCTTTCATCTTCATTTCCTGTTTTTTTGAGAATATAATATTATTTATAGCTGAAAGTCAAGTTGAATGATGCGAAAGATATTGTGTTAAAGATTTGTAAATTTCAGTATCACAATTGTTTTATTTCATTGATTTTATACTAAAAAGAGCATAGTTTTATATCTAAATAAAAGTGGAATAACACAATATGAATGAGCTTAGTAATTTTACAAAGGAATTAAAACTATCACTTGAAAGTAATTCTCTGATTCGACTGATTTTATCTTCACCTGACAATAAAACCGGTAATCTGAATAAAATCACTGTCAGAACGATCGAGATCAAAAATAAATCTGCACTGTCGTTCCTTTTTACATACAAGAATAAAACGATAACTAAAAACTTAAATATTGAAGAGAGTATTTCTTTTATTGCTGAACTTTTTGGAAAATCATTTACCGATTGTGTTCTTTTTACAACTGAGAACGATTTTTCTTTCAGAAGAACAAAGAAGGGAAAAATATTATTCAAGAAATTAAAACCGGCTCATGCAGGTTGTGATTTTTCAATGGAGCATAATTTTAAAAAGACAAAAATTATCAAGGTCGAAAATAATATTTATCTTGAAAGGCTTGCTGTAGTGAAGAATGGGAGAGTCAGCGATGGAATGAGTGGAAAATTTAAGCAGATAAACAGATTTATTGAAACTATTGGTGAGCTCATTGAAGGTTCTGAACTAATTAAGCAAGATAGTATGAATATAGTCGATATGGGTTCTGGAAAAGGGTATTTAACTTTTGCTGTGTATGATTTCCTTATCAATGAACTTAAAAAAAATGTCAGTGTGACAGGTATAGAACTCAGGGAAGATCTTGTAGAAAAATGTACTAAAATAGCTTTTGAGTGTAGTTTTGAGAATCTTAAGTTCGTTCAGGGTTCAATTGAAAGTCAAACAGTATCAAACTGTGATATTTTAATCGCTCTTCATGCCTGTGATACTGCTACAGATGATGCTATCTATAAAGGAATTACTTCTGATTCAGAGATAATCGTTGTTTCACCTTGTTGTCATAAACAGATAAGAAAGCAATTGCACATAACAGGTGAATTAAAAGAAATAACGAAACATGGAATCCTTGAAGAACGAATGGCTGAGATGGTCACTGATACAATGAGAGGATTGATTCTTGAGGCTTATGGATATAAGACTAAGATATTCGAATATATTTCAGATGAGCATACGCATAAAAATTTAATGATTTCAGCTGTGAAAACTACTAACAAAATAGATAAAGATGAAATATTAAAGAGATTAACTGCATTAAAAAAGACATTCGGGATAGAAAAATTCTATCTTGAAGAGCTGATGAAAAGCAATTTATAATTAGAATCGTCACCCTGAATTTATTTCAGGGTCTAAAAGGGTTTAAAGAAAGATGCTGAAATAAATTCAGCATGACGGAACAACAAGTTCAGCATGACAACAAAAAATAAAAGGAAAATACTTGAAAAAACTATTAATACTTTTACAAATAATACCTTTTATATTCCTATCAGCCCAATGGACTAAGACAAATGGTCCTATAGGTGGTAAAGTTCGTAGCTTTGCTTCAAACGGTACAGATATGTTCGTTACTCTCGGAGGAGGAGGAATACATGGCTCTTTCGACAATGGGTACAATTGGGTAGGAAAGAATAATGGACTTATGAGTTCTGATGTTAAAGTGATCGTTTATAAAGATTCAATTCTTTTTGCAGGTACAGATGAAGGAGTTTATCGTTCTTATGACAATGGAGAAACCTGGGAAGGCGTTTTTAATGGTCTCAGAGATTTCTATGTGAAATCTATGACAGTCATGGGTAATGCTATTTTCGCAGGAACTTATACCAGAGGTATTTTTAGATCAACTGATAACGGTGACTCATGGCAAAATGTTTATACTCCTGGAGCAAAGTATATCTATTTTATGGAAAATAACGGATCACGAATATTTGCAGCAACATATGGTGACGGTATGCTTGTTTCTGATGATAACGGAGATACTTGGCAGGTTAAGAATAATGGTCTAAGCAATCTTGGTATTTTAACCGTCTATGTAGAAGGCGATCTTGTAATAGTTTCAACTTATCCACCGGGCGATCATTTCAGATCATTTGATGCTGGTGAAACCTGGTCAGATCTATCTTTACCTTATGGTCATTCAAAAGAGATGGTTGAGCTGAACGGATATATCTATAGTGCATTCTGGGGAAACGGGGTCTATCGTTCTAACGATGACGGTTCTACCTGGGAAGCAAGGAATACCGGTCTTGCAGGTACTTCTATCTGGGCAATGGAGAAGAACGGAAATTCATTGTTTGTAGGTTTTGACGATGGTTCTATTTACAGGTCTGACAACTATGGCAACAGTTGGACTAATTCTTCAACAGGGCTTGTAAAAGGAGCTTATGTAGGATCACTTGAAGCTGTTATGCCGCTGATAACAAATCCACAGGATTCTCTTGAAAGCAAGATTATAGCATGTACTCACGGAAGTAATCTTTTTAATACATTCGATGAAGGTAATTCATGGATCAAGAAAAGTGTAGGAACTGTTGAAATGAGATCAATAACATCGATTGGCAGGTCAGTATTGGTTGGTACAGACATGCTAGGATTGTTTATTTCAAGCGATTACGGTGAGACATATTCTGATGCGGATAATGGGATTGGAAGTCTTTGGATTCAAGCTATTCATGTTTCTGATAGACTCAAAGGTGAAGTTTTCTGCGGTACAGGAGAAGCAGGTGTTTACTTTACTGATGATGGAACTTCTTCATGGTCATCAAGGAATAATGGTTTAACGACAGGCTATATTAAAAGTATCATCGGTGGAGATCCTGAGATGTTCGTAGGAACAGGGAACGGGGGAGTCTTCTACTCAGATGATTATGCTTCAAGCTGGTCACCAAGAAATAATGGTTTACCTACTGACTGGATAGAAACTCTACTGCAGAAGGATTCGCTTTTATTTGTAGGTACAGGTAATGCCGGAGTTTATGTTTCCTCAGATAAAGGATTGAACTGGTCATCCAGAAACACGGGACTTAACGATTCTTTATATGTCAGAAATATCCTAAACCACAATGGTACTTTGATAGCCTGTTCTAAACCACTCGGAGTATTCTATTCAATGGATGACGGACTTACTTGGAAAGAATTCAATTCAGGACTTACAAACACTTATATTGCTTCACTTGAGATATATGATGGTAATCTATATGCAGGATCAATAGGGGATGGAGTATATATTAGACCGCTAAGCGATCT
>JAQIDB010000127.1 GCA_027858225.1 Candidatus Delongbacteria bacterium | reverse complement strand
ACTTACAGAAATGGAAGATATGTTATACCTGTTAAAGCAGAGAAAAGGAATAAAGTAAACGGTATTGTCGTTGATGAAAGTTCTACAGGTAGTACAGTTTTTGTAGAACCTTATGAATCTATTGAGATAAATTCCGAGCTTGAAAAACTTCACAGAGAAGAGAGAAAAGAAATTGACCGTATTATCAGAGCACTTGTTGCATCAGTCTGGGAAGTAAAAGATGAGATATTATCTAACTCAGAGATTCTTGCAGAGCTTGATGTGATATTTGCTAAATCAAAGTTCTCTTTAAAGTATCATTGTAATCATGTTAAAGTGAATTCTAAAAATATTGTAAATATTTATCACGGGCTTCATCCGTTTCTTGTTGATTCACACGGTATAAAGGATGTGGTAGCACTTGATCTTGAGATCGGAGAAAAATTCAATTCGATGATAATTACAGGACCAAATGCAGGTGGTAAGACGGTAACTTTGAAAACTATCGGTCTATTCTGTATGATGGTCAGAGCAGGAATGCATGTGCCTGCACAGAGTAATTCTAATATCGGTATATTTACTGAGATATTCACTGACATTGGCGATGGTCAATCGATAGAGAATGATCTATCAACATTCAGTTCACACATTACTAAATTAAGTGCAGTTTTGAGAACAAAGACTAACGATACATTAGTTCTACTTGATGAAATTGGAGCTTCGACCGATCCTGCTGAAGGAGCAAGTCTTTCAATGGCAATAATTTCTGAACTGACAAAGAGAAAATTCATCACTATAGCTACAACTCATCAGGGAATATTGAAGTCTTATGCTTATCAGACTAAAGGTGTCTCCAACGGTTCAATGGAGTTCGATAAGAAGAATATATCTCCGACCTATAAATTCAGAGCAGGATTGCCGGGATCAAGTTATGCTTTTGAGATTTCAAAAAGACACGGACTTCCAAAATATATCATAGATAAGGCAAGAGTTCATCTGGGAAAAGATAAAGAGAATCTTGAAGGATTGATTTCTGAGCTGGATACAAAGATAACGAACTATAACAAAATGATACTAGATTCCAAGTCTGTTAATACTCAACTGAAAGATGTTAAAGATCATTATGATAAGAAATTTACTGAGCTTCAGAAGAATGAAAAGAAGATCATGCGTGACGCAGCAAAAAAGGCTAAGGAAGTAATTGCTCAGTCGAATAAAATGATAGAGAATGCAGTTGCTGAGATAAAAACCAAAAAAGCTGATAAAGAAGTTGTTAAGAAGGTCAGAGAGATTATCAGTAAAGAGAAGAGAAAATTAGAAAAACTAAATGAAGTTCCAGATAAAAGAAAAAGCTATGATGGTGAATTGACAGTAGGAATGGAAGTTGAAGTTAAGAACTTTTCCACCTCAGCAATTATCAACGGAATAAAAGGTAAAAATGTAGAAGTTACTATCGGTGATATAAATCTTAGAGTAAAAAAAGATCAAATACTCTCTGTGGTTAACTTAAAGCGAAAAGACATTGATGTTAGAGTTGGTTATACTCCTACTCCCGAAACTGCTAAGATGGAGCTGGATCTTAGAGGGAAAAGGGGAGATGTGGCTATTGCATTGTTGGAGAAACATATTGAGAATATGATTTTGAACAATCTTAATTTCTCTGAGATAATTCATGGCAAAGGTGAAGGAATTTTATCAAAGCTTGTTAATGAATATCTAGCTATGAATCCTCATGTTAAGCGTAAGAAATTCGGAGAATACGGGGAAGGGGATTACGGAGTTACCGTCATCGAATTAAAGTAGGGAACGCAGGAATGCGTTCCTCACGATAATAAAAAAACCACCGATTAGGTGGTTTTTTTTGTGGAGATGAGGGGAGTTGAACCCCTGTCCGAAAAAGCATTAACAAGAACGCCTACATGTTTAGTCTATTTATAAGTTTCGCCTTAAGAGCTCCAAACAGACTCGGTACCCAAAAGACTATCCTGATGAATCGCACTTATCACCCTCAGGAGAGGATCAAAGCAAACCTACTCAGATGGCGTCCATCCAACAAAGGAATAGGAACTCTGGAGGTGGACGAGCTACCTTATATTAGGCAGCTAATGCGTAATTATTATCAGCATTTATCAGTTTCACAAGACTTTTTACGATTTACTCGTGGTGATCGACATGCAGTCCAAACCAATGATCAATCCCGTCGAATCCAGAAACATCCCCTGGATTTGAGTCAAATATACGAAACAATTTATGAATTTCCAAGGATGGAAATCATAATAGTTGTCAGTTTACAGTTGACAGTGATAATTCATCAATAAAAAAAGGGCGTATAAAACGCCAACTATCAACTATCAACTAAACTACACTTGAGCACCAGTTATATAATCATTAAGAAGCTTATTATTTTTTCTTGCAGCATCAAGTAAGAACTTTATTGCATCACCTATAGAAACGATACCGATTATTTTTCCATTTTCTGAAACAGGGATATGTCTTATTCTTTTTTCGGTCATACTTTCCATCAGACTTTCAAGAGTATCATCTTTTTTACAGGTGGTAATATTTTCAGCAAGAGTCATATACTCTTTAACCTTTAATTCTTTCAAACCTTTTTCTTTCAAACCTGTAACACCAATTTCCTTTCTTTCAAGTTGAGTCATTCTTTCTGAAACTTTACAGATACTAAGAATATCCTTCTCAGAAATAATGCCTACAAACTCATCATTATCATAAATTAGAACTGCACTGATATTCTCATCAAGCATTTGATTCATTACTTCACACAATGAATTTTCAGGTGAAGCGGAATGTATTGTGTTTTGTTTTGCATTTAACATTTGTAGTACTTTCATGGTAGTCTCCTTTTTTTAATATTTTATTTTCTACAGTTCTTTGAGTGGGTATATCTAATAATTATAATATAACGATATTTATATGATAAAATCAAGAAAAATATTAAATAATACAGATATAACTAGATTTTAAATATTATTTTAGATTAATCTTATTACTCAAAAACCATTTAAAAAGAAATATTTCTATTCTTGTGGGGAATATCGATAAATCTATATATATTGATATAGGCGTTATATATAATAAAACAAATAAAAAAAATATTTGACTTAAATGTAGAGCTAAAATATATTACACAGGTATTACGTGAAAAAAATAACGAGTACTAATTAACTTACTTATAAAATGGGTAGAAGGGAGTTCAAATGATTGATCAAAGTATGATTGACAAGATCACAGAACTAAAGGCAAAGTATCCTAAAAAAGAGTCTGCATTGATGCCTGCTTTAATGTTAGCCCAAAAAGCTAACAGCAACAATCTTTCTGAGGAAGATATGGAAAAAGTTGCGGCATTGGTTGGAGTAACTTCAGGAAAAGCATTTGGAGTTGCAACATACTATTCAATGTACAATGCTGTCAAAAATGTTGGAAAGTATCATTTACAGGTTGATACTAATATTCCTGCAACTTTGATGGGTGCATTGAAGATTGTGGATTATCTTGAGAAAAAACTGGGAATTAAAGAGGGAGAGACTACTAAGGATGGTCTTTTTACTTTATCTACAGTTGAGTGTTTAGGATCTTGCGGAACGTGTCCTGTTGTTCAGGTCAATGATGTTTATTACGAAAATATGACTACCGAAAAATTAGATTCACTTATCAGTTCATTACAAGAAGGAGTAATGCCGGTAAAAGAAGTGAATTATAATTTTGGTACAGAATGTAATGTGCTATTAAAGAACAGAGGTTTGGAAAACTCAACATCAATAGACACTTACATCCAAACAGGTGGTTACAAAGCTTTAGAAAAAGCGATGGCAATGGAACCACAGGCTATTACTAACGAAGTTAGAAATTCTGCGATCAGAGGTCGTGGTGGAGCGGGTTTCCCTGCCGGTGTTAAATGGGGATTCTTACCGAAGAATACAGGTAAACCAATTTACTTGATCTGTAATGCAGATGAGGGAGAGCCAGGAACGTTTAAAGATAGACAGATCATGGAATATGATCCGCATCTATTGGTAGAAGGAATGATCATCTCAGCTAAAGCAATAGATTCAAATTTGGGATTTATTTACATCAGAGGAGAATTTGAATGGATAGCTGATATTCTTGAAAAAGCTATTGAAGAAGCAAAAGTTAACAACAAAATGAGCGACATTGACATCATCGTTCATCGTGGTGCAGGAGCTTATGTTTGTGGTGAAGAAACAGCTTTAATTGAGTCTATTGAAGGAAAACGTGGACAACCAAGAATGAAACCACCTTTCCCAGCTGTCGAAGGTCTTTACGGATGCCCGACAATTGTTAATAATGTTGAGACTCTTGCAAGTGTTCCCTTCATCATAGATAAAGGAGCAGAAGCATTCAAAGCATTCGGATACGAAAATAATACTGGTTTTAAATTATTCGGTATCAGTGGTGCGGTTAACAAACCTGGAGTTTACGAATATCCAATGGGTATTTCGTTCAATAAGCTTATCGAAGCTGCAGGTGGAGTAAAAGGAAATCTTAAAGCAGCTATTGTTGGTGGGCTTTCAGTACCGATATTAAAACCTGAAGAGCTTAATAATCTTAACATGGACTATGATTCATGTATAAAACATGGTACAGGATTAGGATCAGGTGGTATTATGGTCATCAGTGACGAGTTTTCAATACCTGAACTGGCTTTAAGAACTATTCAGTTTTATGCTCACGAATCATGTGGAAAGTGTGCTCCATGCAAAGAAGGATCTCATACGATTGTGATGATACTAAAGAAATTATTAGCAGGTCACGGAACCATTAAAGATATTGCTAAACTGGAAGAGATTGTTAACACAATTAATAACGTAGGTTCCACACTTTGTCCAACAGGGCAAGCTTTTGCAATGCCGATTAAAGCAATGATTGAAAAATTCAGGGATGAGTTTACAAGATTAATAAAATAATTAATAATAAACGGAGAATGTTATGCAAATAACGATCAACGGAAAAAGCTTAGAAGCTAAAAAAGGACAAAATGTTCTTCAAGTTGCTATAGCTAACGGAATATATATTCCTCATCTCTGTTATCATGAGAAAGTAGGTGCTGCAGGAAAATGTCGTGCTTGCGTTGTTGAGATTGAGGGAATGAGAGGTCTTCAGACCTCATGCTCAGTTCCAGTAAGAGAAGATATGGTTGTTGAAACAAAGGCAGATACTGTACTTCAAGCTCAAAGATTGGTTGTTGACCTTATGTTATCATCCGGTAAGCATGATTGTCTATCATGTGAGCAGAGTGGACATTGTGAACTTCAAGATGCAGCATATTACTTAGGAATTGAAAGACCAACTTGTCAGTATGGTGATATCAACAGAGAGGTTGATGAAACTTCTGAATTTATCAAAATTGACAGAAATAAATGTATTTCCTGTGGAAGATGTGTTGCAGCTTGTAACAATACAGTTGTTAATCAGGTTCTTGACTTTGGTTACAGAGGTCATGATACTGAGATAGTTTTCAATACTGATAAAAAAATGGCAGAGTCAACATGTGTTCAATGTGGTGAATGTTCACAGATATGTCCTGTTGGGGCGATCATTGATAAACACGCGATTGGATTGGGGAGACTTTGGGAACTTGATAAAGTTGAAACGGTATGTCCTTATTGTGGTGTTGGTTGTAAGTTAAACCTTCACATTGATAGAAAATCAAATAAAATCGTTAAAGTAAGTGGAGTTGAGGGATCTCCAACCAACGATGGTATGCTTTGTGTAAAGGGACGTTACGGATTTGATTTTGTAGGTCACGAAGACAGACTTACTACTCCGTTAATAAAAGAAGACGGTCAATTCAGAGAAGCAAGCTGGGAAGAAGCAATTGAATTAGTAGCTTCAAAGTTTACGTCTATCAGAGATGAATACGGTGCTGATACTATCATGGCACTTGCTTCTGCAAAAGTTACTAACGAAGAGAACTATACATTTCAAAAACTAATCAGGACAGGGATCGGAACAAACAATATCGATCACTGCGCCCGTCTTTGACATAGCTCTACAGTGGCCGGTCTGGCCTCTACATTTGGATCTGGAGCAATGACAAATGATATTAAAGGTTTAAAAGATTCTGACGTTGCATTGATCATTGGATCAGACACATCAGAAGCACATCCTGTAATCTCAGCAAGGATTAAGCAGGCTATAATTGAAGGAAGAACAAAACTAATCGTGATCGACCCAAAAGAAATTAAAATGGCTGATTACGCAGAAATTTATGCTTGCCAGAGACCCGGAACAGATGTAGCTGTAATTAACGGTATGATGCATCTTATTCTTAAGAACGGTTGGGAAGATAAAGAATTTATAAAGGAAAGAGTTGAACCTGAAACATTTGAAGCTTTAAAATCTGAAGTTGAAAAGTTTACTCCGGAATATGTAGAAAAGATTAGTGGCATTCCTGCAGCACAATTGATTGATATTGCAGAATTATTCGGTAAAGCAAAAGTAGCAGGGCTTTACTATGCAATGGGTATTACTCAGCATACTACTGGTGTTGATAATGTAAGATCGACTGCTAACCTGCAAATGCTTTGTGGCAACATGGGTGTTTCTGGAGGCGGAGTCAATCCTCTTCGTGGACAGTCTAACGTTCAGGGTGCTTGTGACCTTGGTGGACTTCCTGTGGTATATACAGGTTATCAAAAAGTTGGTGTTGATGCTGTACAGGAAAAAATGGAAAAATTCTGGAATGCAAAGCTTAACAACAAGCCGGGTTATCCAATGACTGTAGCTTTTGATAAAGCTTTTGACGGTGAAATGAAAGCTTTCTACATCATGGGTGAAAATCCAATGATATCAGATCCTGATCTACACCATGCAGAAGCAGCACTTAATAATCTTGATTTCTTAGTTGTTGAAGATATCTTTATGACTGAAACTGCTAAATTGGCTGATGTCGTTTTACCAGCAACAACTTATGCAGAGAAGACAGGTACTTTTACAAATACTGAAAGAAGAGTTCAAATACTGAATGAAGCATTATGTGGACCTGGTGAATCAAAGCATGACTGGGAAATTCATCAAATGCTTGCTAATAAAATGGGATTGAACTGGAACTATAAATGCGCAGAAGAGATCTTTAACGAGATCGCAGCTGTTACTCCTTCTTATGCAGGTATGAGTTATGCAAGATTAGGTAATCAAGGTCTTCACTGGCCATGTCCTACTGAAGATCATCCAGGAACACCTGTACTTCACGTTGGTAAATTTGCAAAAGGTCTTGGAACTATGTTCGCAGTACCTTTCAAAGATCCTGCAGAAATGCCTGATGAAGAATATCCAACTTATCTTACAACGGGTAGAATATTACAGCATTTCCATACAGGAACAATGTCAAGAAAGTCTGAAGGTCTTAACAGACTTGCAGGACCTCATGTAATGATTTCTGTCGAAGATGCCGAACGTATTGGTGTTGGTAATAGTGAAGATGTTAAAGTTACTACCCGTAGAGGAACTATTACTACAAAAGCATTCGTTACAAAGAGAATTCCTAATGGAACTGCTTATGTCCCATTCCACTTCTGGGAAGCTCCTGCGAATATTCTAACTAACAATGCGTTAGATCCAATTGCTAAGATTCCTGAATACAAGGTATGTGCATGTAAGCTGGAAAAAGCATAAAAAAGTATTTTAAAAAAAATGTTGACAAACTTTTTAAAATACTAGACTTTGCACTCGTTAAAAATTTCACGATGCAAAAAGCGAAAAATTAAGCATAATAAAAAGATAATTATAAAATTTGAAAAAGGAGAAAAACATGTCAAACTTTCTAGCACCTGCGGATCTTTCAAAGGCCTTTATTGGTATTAGCAAAGCAAAAGCAAACAATTCGATAGCTAAACTTTTTGTTTTAGGTATCTTAGCCGGCGTCTTCATCGGATTTGCTGCTCATCTTGCAACAACAGTAGCAACTGGTTGGGATTTCGGAGCTGGAGGAGCTGGAGTATTCGGTCTGAAAAAATTCTTCATCGGTTCTGTATTCAGTGTTGGACTTATGTTGGTAATCATTCCGGGTTCTGAACTTTTCACAGGTAACAACCTGATGACTATCGGCGCAATGAATGGCGACATTACTTGGGGACAAGTTCTAAGAAATTGGGCAATTGTATGGTTTGCAAACCTTGTTGGTTCTGTTCTTTTAGCTTGGATGATAGCTTCTATGTCTGGTTTGACAAGTGGAGCTGTTGGTGCAACTGCAATTAATATTGCTTACGGTAAAGTAACTGCTGGTGGTGATGCTCATACAATGATGTATTTCTTTAGAGCGATCGGTGCTAACTGGTTAGTATGTCTAGCTGTTATGATGGCAATTGCTGCAAAAGATATAGGTGGAAAAGTTTTTGCGATTTTCTTCCCTATCATGGCATTTGTAACTTCAGGTTTTGAGCACAGTGTAGCTAATATGTACTTCATCCCTGCTGGAATTTTCTCAAAAGCTTATGCAGGTGCAGTAGCAGCAAGTAAAGCTGGTAGCCTTGAAGCTCTTGAAGTTCTTAACTGGGGTACTATGTTTACTAGCAACGTTCTTATCGTAACTCTTGGTAATATCGTTGGTGGTGGAATTCTTGTTGGAATGGTTTACTGGTGGATCTATGTAAAAGGTACTAAAGAATCATAAAGTTTTCTGAACATTATTGGAAAAACCTCGGATAGTTCTGGGGTTTTTCTTTTTAAAATTGTTATAAATTTATAGATTATATTATGCTCAAATCAAATGAAAACATATCGTGTGCCGTTCTAGCAGGTGGAAAAAGTAGAAGAATGGATGGGCAGAACAAAGCTTTTATTGAAGTGGGGTGTAAGACTAATCTAGAAAAGCTGATACTATTGTCTGATAGGCTATTCGCAGAAACACTTGTCATATCTAATATTAAAGACCTTTATAAAAAATATACGAACATCAAGGTGTATCCTGATATAATTAAGGACATTGGACCTCTAGGCGGTATTCATTCCGCGATCACTAATGCCAAAGGCGATGCAGTATTTTTTTTCCCTTGTGATATGCCTTTCATTAATCAGGAGTTGGTAAAGAAAGAGATTGAAGAATTTTATAAGAATGATTGTGACATAATTATCCCAAGAATAAATGATCTGATAGAACCGTTACATTCTATCTATTCAGTTTCAGTATTACAAAAGCTCACCAGTCATTTAGAGAATTTAAAAAATTATTCAATAAGAAATTTTTATAAGAAAGTTAAGGTCTACTACTGGGACCTTGAAGATAATGAAGAGAACAGAATGTCTTTCGTAAATATAAATACACATAAAGATCTTAAAAGAGCCGAGAACATTTCCATTGCTATCAAAAATAAAAAACCAAACTCAGATAATTTATGAGCAAGAGTGAACAAAAAATAAAATTCAATTTTAAGATCTGGTTGGAAACTGAAAACTCCACTGGCATTATGGGTTTAACCTTTATGAAACTTCTTAAAGAGATTGATAGTCAGGGGACTCTAAATCATGCAATTGAGTCAATGGGATTACATTATAGAAAGACTTGGGATAAAATAAAACAAATTGAAAAGATTCTTGGGTTTAAAATAATTTTTACACATAGAGGTGGAACTCAGCATGGGAATACCGAATTAACTTCTGAAGGTAGAATTCTAGTTGATATGTTAGAAAATATTTATTTTGACTGCCAAATATATTTTACTGAAAAATGCAAAATTGCAACTGAAGAGCTCAATAAGAAAATAAGAAAAATATCATCCTGATCATTTTTTAAACAAAAAAAAACAAAAAATATTTCTTGACAATAATACGTTAGAATAGTAATTTATTTATCGAGTTGCACGAAAACGCAAGTCGAGCATAATACAATGTTGTATTGATAGTAAAAGACGTAGTATAGAGTGTTGTAAGAATAGGATAAAGAAAGTAATTTCTTTATTTTTTTTAACCTATATGTGAAAAATTTCACAAAGAGTTGTGATAAAAAAAAACAATGTAAAAATAAATGAATAAAGTTTCAGAGAAAACAATAGAACGGATAAGTCTTTATAGACGAAGGTTGGTAAGTGAATTGGCCGAAAGCGATTTTGTTCTTTCACGTCACCTCGCTGATATATCAAATTCTACTGATGTTCAAGTGAGAAGAGACCTTATGCATTTGGGATGTAAGGGTGCGCCAAGGAAAGGTTACAGCACTAAAGAACTGTTGAAAAGTATAAATTCCTTTCTTGATCCGATAAAATCTAAAAATGTAATAATAGTTGGTCTACAAAATTTCAGTAGATCGATTTTTTCAGTATTTAAAGATAGGAAGCAGAAATTATCTTTAGTTGCATGTTTTGATATTGATGAATCAAAAGTGGGAACATCTATTGATGGTATACCTTGTTACCATATTGATAATCTTTCAAGCAAGATTAAAGAAATGAACGTAAATATTGGTATTTTAAGTTGTTCAGATTCCAATGCACAGTCAGTTTCAGATATGATGATTGTAGCTGGAATAAAATCTATTGTTAACTTTACTTGTCATCCACTTAACATTACAAGATCAGATATCTATATTGAACAAATTGATATTACTGCGGCTTTTGAAAAGGCTGCCTATTATTCAAAATCAATATTATTTAACGCAGATAAAATAAATAAAATTAACAAGATAAAATAAATAAAACAAAAAGGAGTTTTAAATGGCAAAAACAGTAAGCATAGTTATCGATGGAAAGAAGATCGAAACATGTGCATGTAACACAATTGTTGATGTTGCGAAAGAGAATGGAGTTTATATTCCAACTTTATGCTACCATCCAGATCTTAAACCTTCAGGAAGTTGCGGTCTTTGTATCGTTGATATCGAAGGGTTCAGACAACCTGAAAGATCATGTACTACTAAGGTTCAAGAAGGAATGGTTATTACAACTAACACAAAGAAGTTAAGAGACACTCGTAAGATGATCCTTGAGATGATCTTAGCTGATCATGATACTGATTGCCCTGCATGTTTAGCAAATAACAAATGTGAGCTTCAAGATCTTTGTGACAACATGAGTGTAACTACTCAATCAATTCCTAAAAATATGGAAAAATTGCCAATTGATCAATCAAGTTGTGCGATCCAAAGAGATCCAAATAAATGTATAGCTTGTGGTAGATGTATTGAAGTATGTTCAAATATTCAAACTGTAAATGCTTTAACAGAATCTGCAAGAGGTCACAAAGTATTTGTAACTACTGCATTTGATGAAGGAATGGCGAATAGCCCGTGTGTTAATTGTGGTCAATGTACAGTATTCTGTCCAGTTGGTGCATTAACTGAAATAAGTGAAATTGATCTTGTTTGGGATGCTATCCTTGATCCAACGAAACACGTTGTTGTTCAAGAAGCTCCTTCTGTAAGAGTTGCTCTTGCTGAAGAATTCGGTATGGAAAAAGGTCTTGCGACTCCTGGTAAAATGTATGCTGCGTTAAGATTACTTGGTTTTGATAAGATATTTGACACTAACTTCTCAGCTGATCTTACAATTATGGAAGAAGGATCTGAGTTGATTCATAGAGCTACAACTGGTGGAACACTTCCACTTATTACTTCATGTTCTCCTGGTTGGGTAAAATTTGGTGAAACTTTCTTCCCAGACCTTGCTAATCATGTTTCAACATGTAAGTCTCCACAACAGATGCTTGGTACTTTAATAAAAACTTATTATCCTCAAGAATCTGGTATCGACGCTAAAGATATTGTTTCGGTATCAATTATGCCTTGTACTGCTAAGAAATTTGAAGCAAGAAGACCAGAAATGAGCGATTCAGGTTATCAAGATGTTGATTATGTTCTTACTACTAGAGAATTTATCAGAATGATTAGAGAAGCAGGTATTGATTTCAAAAACCTTCCTGAAGGAAAAGCTGACAGCTTAATGGGTGATTACACTGGTGCTGGTACTATATTTGGTGCTACAGGTGGAGTTATGGAAGCTGCTGTAAGATCTGCTTTCTTCCTATTGACTGGTGAAAATCTTCCTAGTCCAGAACTTAAAGTTCTTAGAGGAGTAATGAATGGTATTCAAGAAGCAACTGTTGAGCACGAAAAACTTCCATTCCCTATCAGAGTAGCTGTTGCTAACGGACTTGGTAATGCAAGAATAATTCTTGACAAAGTAAAAGCTCAAATAGCTGAAACAGGTAAGAGTGAATATCACTTTATCGAGATTATGGCATGCCCAGGTGGTTGTGTTGGTGGTGGTGGTCAACCTTTCGGTAGTGACCTTGTAGATAGAGGAATTAGAGCTCAAGGGCTTTATCAAGAAGATACTGATCTTCCTTTAAGATATTCTCACGAAAATCCAATGGTTACAAAGGTATATGAAGACTTCTTAGAAAAACCAAACTCTGAGTTATGTCACAAGTTGTTACATACTAATTACTTTGAAAGATCACTAGAAACAGGTAAGGCGATTAAAGAAACAACTCACAAACACTAATAAAAGTTAAATCAGGAGATATAATGCTTTCTCAAAAAGCTATAGAGTCAATCAAAGAATTGGCTGCAAAATATCCTAAGAAAGAATCTGCTTTAATGCCTGCTTTAATGATCGCTCAAAAAGAGAATAATAATTATATAGACAGAGCATTATCTGCAGAAGTTGCAAAGCAGGTAGGCGTATCAGAAGCTCATGCTTATGGTGTGCTTACATATTATACAATGTACAATACTAAGAATGTCGGAAAATATCATCTTCAAGTTGATACTAATATTCCTGCAACTCTAATGGGTGCAAGAAAGATAGTTGAAACTATTACGGAAGAACTTGATATTGATCCAAGTGAAACAACAAGAGACGGAATGTTCACTTTAAATGAAGTTGAATGTCTTGCATCATGTGGAACTTGCCCTGTTATTCAGGTCAATGATGTTTACTATGAAAATATGACACCAGAGAAAACGAAAGAACTTCTTGCTTCACTTAAGAACGGAATTATGCCTGCGCCACAAAATACATACTATTTTGGCACTGAGTGTAATGTTCTTTTAAAGAATAGAAACGTTGAAAATTCAACTTCTATTGATGTGTATAAAGCTAATGGTGGTTATAAAACTTTAGAAAAAGCAGTTGCAATGGAGCCACAGGCAATTATTGATGAAGTAAAAGCTTCTTCTATAAGAGGACGTGGTGGTGCTGGTTTCCCTGCTGGTGTTAAATGGGGTTTCATACCAAAAGGTACTGAAAAACCTATCTACTTAATCTGTAATGCAGATGAAGGTGAACCTGGTACATTCAAAGATCGTCAGATCATGGAATATGATCCGCATCTATTGATCGAAGGTATGGCTATCTCAGCAAGAGCTATTGGTGCAAAACTTTCATTCATCTATATTAGAGGTGAATTTGATTGGATTGCTGATATTCTTGATAAAGCAGTTGCTGAAGCTAAGGCTGATGGTAAACTAGCAGATCTTGATATCATAGTTCACAGAGGTGCTGGAGCTTATGTATGTGGTGAAGAGACTGCTCTTATTGAATCTATTGAAGGAAATAGGGGTGAGCCGAGAATTAAACCTCCGTTCCCTGCTGTTGAAGGTCTTTACAGTTGTCCAACAATCGTTAATAATGTTGAGACTATTGCAAGTATTCCTTATATAATTGAAAATGGTGCTGAAGCATTTAAAGCATTTGGTTATGAGAATAACACTGGCTTCAAACTTTTTGGAGTAAGTGGTAACGTAAATAAACCTGGTGTTTATGAATACCCAATGGGAGTTCCATTTAAGAAAATCCTTGAAGCAGCCGGTGGAGTTAAGGGTAACCTTAAAGCAGCTATAGTTGGTGGACTTTCAGTTCAGATACTTAAAGCTAATGAACTAGAAGATCTAAATATGGATTATGATTCATGTCTTAAGCATGGTACTGGTCTTGGATCAGGTGGAATTATGGTCATTAACGATGAATTCTCTATACCTGAATTAGCTTATAGAACAATTAAATTCTATGCTCATGAAAGTTGTGGAAGATGTGCACCGTGTCGTCACGGGTCAGATTCAATTAAAAACCTTCTTGAGAAGCTTGTTATTTGTGGTGAAGGTACAATGGAAGATATTGATACTATTGTCAATATCTGTTCAACAGTACCGGGCACAACTATTTGCCCTACAGGTGAAGCCTTCTCAGTTCCGATCAAAGCGATGGTCGAAAAATTCAGAGATGAATTTGAAGCTTTAGTAAAGTAAACAATTAGAAGGTGGGGATTTCCCCACCTTTTTTTTCTCGATTGTTTTTATTTGTGAAATAAATCACAACATGTGATTTATCTCATGTTATTGCGTTAATAATTATGTATCTTAACTATTACGATAATTAACTTATGGATCATAAAATGAAAAATTTTTTAGACAACAAAAAAATAGAAGAATATCTGAGCAATGCAGTTGCTCCTGATGAAAAAGAGTTAGATAAGATACTTAAGAAAGCAAGCGAGCTTAAAGGAATTAGTTTTGAAGAAGCTGAGAGATTACTCCTTGTTGAATCAAAAGAAGGTATTGATAAATTGGCTGAAGTTGCTAATTTTATCAAAGAATCAATTTACGGAAAGAGATTAGTTCTTTTTGCTCCACTCTATGTATCAAATATATGCAATAATGAATGTTTGTACTGTGGTTTTAGAAAAAGTAATAAGTCTATCCATAGGAATACTTTAACAATGGATGAAATAACAGAAGAGACTAAAGCTTTGATCGATCAAGGTCATAAGAGAGTTCTACTGGTATCGGGAGAAGGTCTTGGACGATCAGCTCTAGATTACACCATTGAAGCATTAGAGACTATCTACGCAGTCAAACAACCAAACGGAAATATAAGACGTATCAATGTTAATGTAGCAGCACTCGAAGTTGAAGATTATAAGAAGCTAAAAGAAGCTAACATCGGAACTTATCAATTGTTCCAGGAAACTTATCACGAAGAGACTTATAGAAAAATGCATAAATCCGGACCTAAAGCTGATTATGATTATCATCTTGGTGCTATGGATAGAGCAATGGAAGGTGGAATTGATGATGTTGGTATAGGGATCTTATTTGGTCTTACAGATTATAAATATGAGATCATGGCACTTTTACAGCATATTAAACACCTTGAAAATAAATTTGGAGTTGGACCTCATACTATTTCAGTTCCTAGACTTGAACCAGCAACAGGATCTGATGTAGCATCAAATCCTCCTCATCCAGTTACAGACAGCGATTTTAGAAAGATCATTGCAATTTTAAGAATAACAGTTCCTTATACAGGTATTATTTTAAGTACCAGAGAAAATGCTAATACTAGAAGAGAAGCACTTCGTTTGGGTATATCTCAGATCAGTGCAGGTTCTAAATCTGATCCTGGTGGATATTCTAAGAAGGATCACTCAGATGCTCAATTCTCACTAGGAGATCACAGACCATTACATGACGTAATTGAAGATATTGTGGATATGGATCATATCCCAAGTTTCTGTACTGGTTGTTATAGACTTGGAAGAGTAGGTAAGGATTTTATGGATCTGGCAAAACCGGGACTGATAAAGGCTCACTGTTATCCAAATGCAGTATTTACTTTTACAGAGTATCTTGAAGATTTTGGCAGTGATGCTCTAAAGAAAAAAGGCTATGCATTGATTGAAAGAACTTTACCTGAAAATGTTGTAGATCCTAAGAAAAGAATTGAAGTTATGAAGAATGTAGAAGAGATCAAAAAAGGTAAAAGAGATATTTATTATTAAATATAGTTCTACCACCCCGTCAGCTATTGGCTGACACCCCTC
>JAQIDB010000099.1 GCA_027858225.1 Candidatus Delongbacteria bacterium | reverse complement strand
GTAGTTTCATACCTTCTCATTTTTTCTCCTTTTGGTCTGTTTAGGCCGGATCTCTACGAGAACCAGCAAGAATTTGTACGCCAAATGTAATCTATTTTCTATTTTAAGTCAATAATAATTTTTAAGAAATTGCATCTTTAACTGCAATCAGAGGTGCTATTACTAGTGCAACCACTGAAGTTAGCTTCAATAATATGTTTAGTGATGGACCTGAAGTATCTTTGAAAGGATCACCAACTGTATCGCCGACAACTGATGCTTTATGAGCTTCTCCACCTTTTTCGTACTTATATCCATCAATCTCTACACCTTCTTCAATCTGCTTTTTTGCATTATCCCATGCTCCACCTGTATTAGATTGGAATATTGCTAACAGAACACCACTTGTAGTAATACCTGCTAATAATCCACCAAGCATAGTCGCACCAAAAACAAATCCAACAAATACGACCGAACCTATCGCTAGAACGCCAGGTAAGATCATTCCTTTCATTGCGGCATTAGTTGATATTTTTATACAAGTTTTATAATCAGGTTTACCTTCTGCCTTTTCAAAAACCTTAAGTTCTTCATCTTTTATCTTACTCTCATCTCCGTCATATTTTTTCATAATTGAAAGAGCTGCTTTTAGTTCAGGAATTTCTTTAAATTGTCTTCTCACTTCTTCAACCATAGACATTGCAGCGGCTCCAACCGCTTTCATTGCAAATGAAGAAAATAGGAAAGGAAGCATTGCACCAACAAATAAACCTGCCATTACCTTAGGATCAGCAATATTTATAGATTTTATATTAGCCTGTTGCATAAAGGCAGCAAATAAAGCTAATGCTGTTAATGCTGCTGAAGCAATCGCAAAACCTTTACCGATAGCTGCTGTTGTATTTCCAACTGCATCTAATTTGTCTGTTCTTTGACGAACCACTTCCGGTTGCTGAGACATTTGAGCGATACCACCCGCATTATCTGATATTGGACCATAAGCATCTACCGCTAATTGGATACCTGTATTTGCGAGCATACCTAGTGCAGCTAATGCAATACCGTATAAACCTGCAAAGTAATAAGCTCCCATTATACCTGCTGCTATAAGCATAACAGGCATTGCTGTCGATTCAAAACCAACACCGATCCCTGCAATAATATTTGTTGCAGCACCTGTTTTAGATTGTCTTACAATAGAAAGTACGGGCTTTCCACCTAGTTTTGTATAATGTTCCGTAACTAAACCAACTAATAAACCTGCAACCAAACCAATTATCGTTGCATAGAAAACACCCATTGCTGTATAGTCAATACCACCGAAAGACCAGCTTTCAGGTAAGAATTTGTTAATAATAAAATAGAAAGCTACAATCATAATCGCAGAAGAACCAAATTCTCCAATATTCAAAGCTGTTTGAGGATTTCCACCCTCTTTCACTCGAACCATGAAAGTTCCTATAATAGAAATGATTATACCTACTGCGGCTAATATCAAAGGAAGTATTACTGCTCCGGTTGCATTATATCCCATACTTCTAAATACAGGTATAAACGCACCACCAAGTACCATAGATCCAATTATAGAACCAATGTAAGATTCAAAAAGATCAGCACCCATTCCGGCAACATCGCCAACATTATCGCCAACATTATCTGCAATTGTTGCGGGGTTTAAAGGATGATCTTCTGGAATACCTGCTTCTACCTTACCAACTAGATCAGCTCCAACATCTGCTGCTTTTGTGTAAATACCACCACCAACTCTCGCAAAGAGAGCTATTGATGAAGCTCCAAGTGAAAAACCTGTAATAACGTTTATGATTTTTGAAGCACTCTGAATAGTTTCCCAACCCCAAAGATTTTCATAAACTATATATAAAGCTCCCAGTCCGAATACTCCAAGACCAACTACAGCTAATCCCATTACCGACCCACCTGTGAAAGCAATTGCTAAAGCTTTTTCTAATCCAGTTTTAGCAGCATGAGTTGTTCTGTAATTCGCTTTCGTCGCAACTTTCATACCAATATAACCTGCAAGAGCTGAACTAACAGCACCCAAGATAAAAGAAACAGAAATTAAAGCACTACTATCATCCTTGCCAGCATTCATCCAAGCTAATAAAGCAGCCACTACAATTACAAAATATACTAGAACTGAATATTCTGCCTTTAGAAAAGCCATAGCACCATCACTGATTGCTACACCAATCTTTTGCATTTTTTCAGAACCTTTCTCTTGCTTACCGATCCAGTAAGATTTGTAGAAAGCAAACAGAAGTCGAATTAAACCGATGATTGGTATACAGTACTTGATATCAGTCATAAATTTCACCTTTTGTATATAATTTCTTTAATTTATTTTCGTCGGTAAACTATAATGTATATTTTTTTTAATAACTATGCAATTTATCATATTTTTTACAATTCATTTTTAGTATTGAAATAGTTCATTGTTTTATCAATCCCTTTATCAAGTAACATCTCAATTGAGTCAATTGATCTTTCTAAACTAATTTCAATTTCTTCATTCATTTTATCTGGTATCCTACTCAATACAACGTCAGGTAGAACACTAGGATTCTTGTCTAGTATACTTGCAATAACATTTGTTCTAAAACCAATTCTCAACCTTGGAAATTCATTTGTACCTAAAGAATTGATAATTGATTTGATGCCATTATGTCCACCAGCAGTACCTGATTTTCTAATTCTAACCGAACCTATATCAAGGTTTATATCATCATAAACAACTAAAGCATCACTTACATCGACACCGTAATAATCTAATATTTCCCTTACCGCAATTCCAGAAAGATTCATATACGTGACAGGTTTCACAATAACAACTTTCTTAAAATTAACAAAGCCGGTAGCAGAATAATATTTTCCTTTGCCGGCTTTATAATTTAAGTCATGTTTTATTGCAAATTTATCAACTGCCATGAACCCTAAGTTATGCCAAGTATTGGAATACTTAACACCGGGATTCCCTAATCCGATTATAATCTGCATAATACTTCTTATTTCAATATTTCAATAATGGATGAAAAATCATTCCTCAGATTTATTCTTTTCCATCTTCTTTAGCTTCAGCTCCTTCTTCACCTTCTTCGCCTTCTTCGCCTTCAGCTCCTTCTTCATCTTCTCCGGCTGCAACAGCTGCTCTAGTAAGGTTCACACTACATAAAAGCATACTTCCAGGAGAAACAACAGTAACATTCTCTCTTTCGATATCAGAAGCATGAACATTATGAGTAAGTGCTAATTCCGTAACATCGATAACAATCTCATCAGGAACATTCTTAGGAAGAGCTTCGATTTGTAAATATCTAGAGTTGACGATTAATACACCACCTTGATTTCTAACTCCTTCAGGAATACCTTCAAATCTTAAAGGAATACTTAGCTTTGTTTCTACACCAGGAGTTAAACCAACTATATCCGCGTGGACAAGTGCCCAAGTCACAGGATGTCTTTGAACTTCTCTCAGGATAACCATATGTTCTGTACCTTCGAACTCAAGTGAGTGAACCTTCTTACCTGATTTAACAGCTTTATTAAGTTCTTTTTCATTCAGAAAAAAAGTTATATTTTTTTCAATCTCCGGACCGTAAAGGTTTGCGGGTATAAAACCATTTTTTCTTTGATTTTTTAATTCGACCTTTCCGGTAACTTCTCTTACCACACCGATCAATTTGCTTTCAACCATCTTAATCTACCTCTATCTTAATTCTATTATTTATAAACAAAACAAGAGCCTTTATTATTAAAGACTCTCAATTTTACTAGCAGGGGTAGCAGGATTCGAACCTACGCATGTCGCGACCAAAACGCGATGCCTTACCGCTTGGCTATACCCCTAGCACAAATCTTATTCAGTTACTTCTGAATCATTAACTTGATTTGATACTTCTTCAGCATACTTATCAAGAATCTCTTTTTCCAGTCTTATTCTGAAATCATCTACGATAGGATGAGCAATGTCTTTATAACTTCCGTCAGGTAATTTTCTGCTCGGCATACAAACAAATAATCCATCTTTACCATTAATAACTTTAAGCCCTCTAACGATAAACACATCGTCAAATGTAACATGAACAAATGCTTTAAGCTTCTCTTCATTTCTTAAGTTAATTCTGATTTCTGTTAATTCCACTCTCTCCTCCACAGCACTTTTACTATACTTATATCTATACTTTAACAGCTTTAACGAAGTAATTTTTATCTATAAGGTCTTTAGCTTTTTCCAATTTGAATTTATCTCTAAAAAAACCAAATACCGACGAGCCACTGCCTGACATTGCTGCAAATTCAGCACCTGTGTTAAGCAAAGCATTCTTAATTCTTTCTATTTCAGCATGTTCTTTGAACACGTAACTCTCGAAGTCATTGATAAATTCATTATATCTCGAATGAATTTCATTACTTGAATTCAAGGCAAGGGCAAATATACCATTTGAAGTATTTTTTGTCAAGTTCAAATTTATATTTCTGTATGCTTGTGAAGTGTTAATATGAATGTTAGAATATATTATCAATATATACCCTTCCTGTAATATAGGATTAATTTGAGTTAAATTTTCTCCTATACCAGTCGCAAGAGCACATCCACCTTTGATAAAAAAAGGCACGTCTGCTCCTAATTCTAACCCAATATTCTCTAATTCACTGTCGGACAAATTTAAGTTCCAAAGTTCATTCAAAGCTTTTAACACTGTTGCAGCATCTGAAGAACCTCCCCCCAATCCTGCACCAATAGGAATATTTTTTTTTAGTGAAATTTCACAACCATATTTCACATTGAACTCATTTTTTAGAATTTCTGCTGCTTGAACACAAATATTAGTACCATCAGGAATATTTATCCCACTACCTGAAAAAAAAATCTCCCCTGTTGAATTTGAATTTATTTCAATTTCATCATAAAGAGGTATCTCCTGGAATATCGTTTCAAGCTCATGATAGCCGTTGGGTAGCTTACCTACAATTCTCAAATGAACATTGATTTTACAATTTGCTTTATAGACCGGCATTTATTCTTTCCTTAGGTCAATAATTTCTACTTGTTCAGGTTTTGTAAATAAAAATTTCTCAGGAGATATTTCTCCATTTAAAACAATATTTGACAACTGGTAGGTTGTTTTATTATCATCGAGATCAAAACATTGTATTTCTACAGGAATAAATTCTTCATTAACTTTCACTTTAAGTTTATTTATAAATCTTTCATTTCCTTCTGGAGAAATTAAATCCAAAATATAAAACTTCTTCTTTCCTTCATTTTTCTCAAAAAAATCTTTTAGTTCATATATATCAGTAAATTCAAAAATTAGCTGTCCGGGAAGAATTGTATTGTCGTTGTCTTTGATATTCTCAATAAGTACTTGGTTATTCTCCGAGGAAAATCTCCAAACTGTCTTACCATCAGAAAAAATATAATCATTATCGAGCTCTACTCTAAAAATATCTGTATCCTTCATATAAAACTTACCTGATACTCTATTTTCTTCCTCAGCAAGTTCCCAAATTTGTACTTGAGTAAAATCTGCTTCAAAAGTTTTTATAGATCCTATCTTTTCTTTTATCCCAGATAATATCTTATCTCCGGAAATAGAGAACAAATTTGAGAACAACATTGTAATTGTAAGTAAATATATAATCTTTTTCATAGTATCACCTTATTTGTTATACTTGCTTCAAAATTAATCATTATAAGTATAAAGAGCAAAGAAAAAAGAAGTTCTATTCTTCCTTGTTATATGATTAAAACAACTATTTTACTGAAATGTTCTAATAAAATTCATATATTCAACGTAACAATTTACAGGATACAGAATTTATGGATCAGATACAACGATTAATCGACATCATGAAGGAACTTAGAGATAAAGAACACGGTTGTCCATGGGACTTGGAACAAACACCTACCACACTTAAAAAATACATCTTAGAAGAAGCTTACGAAGTTATTGAAGCGATCGAAGATAATAATAAAGATGAATTAAAAAAAGAGTTAGGTGACTTATTACTTCAGATAGTATTTCAATCTCAAATTGCTGATGAAAACAAAGATTTTAACTTTGAAGATGTTGCACGGAGTATATCTGAAAAACTGATAAGAAGGCATCCGCATATCTTTGGAGAGAAAAAGAAACTTACTCCTGAAGAAGTGAAAAACAACTGGGAATTGATCAAAAAAGATAAAGAAGGTAAAAAAAGAATACTTGATGGTGTCCCTAAATCTTATAATGCTTTATTGAGATCTTTGAGAATACAGGAAAAAGTAGCATCTGTGGGATTTGAATGGAATAATTCAGTAGATATCATCGAGAAGATCAAAGAAGAGATGAGCGAACTTGAAGAAGGTATCAAAAACAATGATATACCTAACATTGAGGAAGAGTTTGGGGATTTGTTGTTCGTAATGGTTAACCTTTCTAAAAGACTTAATGTGAACCCTGAAGATGCACTGCAAAAAGCAAATAATAAATTCATCAGTAGATTTAATCATATTGAAAAAAAAGTTGAAGATAACGGTGAGAAAGTAAGAGACAAATCGTTGGAAGAATTGGATTTCTTCTGGGATGAAGCTAAGAGAATTGAAAGAGGGCAAGAATGATAAAAATTTCGAGTGCTAAGAATGAGAAAATAAAGGATCTTATTAAATTCAGAAATAAGAATGGAAAACTTTCGGAGAATCAAATCTTAATTGAGGGTAGCAGAGAACTTGAAAGAGCTTTGGCAGCTAATATTAAATTTATTGAAATTTATTTCTGCACTGACTTGATACATTCCGATCAAAAGGAACTTTTAGCAGATGCAACTTCAAACTCTAAGCATTTATATCAAGTAGATAAACATATCTTTGAGAAGATAGCTTTCAAGAATAATCCGTTTGGAATAATCGTTATCGCTGAGTTCATTCCTGCAAAACTTGAAGATATTTCAATTACCGATAATTCATTTATCCTCGTAGCTGAATCTATTGAGAAACCCGGGAATCTTGGAGCATTGATGAGAACTGCTGATGGAGCTGGTATTGATACCATAATCCTTGCAAATAAGATCACTGACTATAGAAATCCCAATGTTATCAGAGCTTCAACCGGTACTATTTTTTCAAAAAAGATCATTGAAGCAACTTCCGCTGATGTAATAGAATTCCTAAAAAATAACAACATTGAGATCATTGTAGCAGATCCTTATGCTGATAAAATGTACTATGATGTAGATTATTCTAAGAAGGTCGCCGTTGTTGTCGGCTCAGAAGCATTTGGACTTTCTGATGAATTTAAAGACCAGGCTGATACACTGGTTAAGATACCAATGAAAGGCTTTGCAGATTCACTAAACGTAAATCAAGCCGCAACAATAGTCCTTTACGAAGCTGTACGACAGAGAAAATAATTTAAACCTCTAACTTCTAACTTCAGACCTCTAACTTAAAATTTCCAACGTCGAAGAAGTCCCGATCCTGTCTGCACCTGCCTCTATAAATTTTTCAACTGATTCCTTATTTCTAATGCCTCCAGAAGCTTTGATCTTTATCTGATCTCTAAAAGTTTCTTTGATCAATGCAATGTGTTCAAATTTTGCACCTTCCCCAACAAAACCAGTTGAAGTCTTTACAAAATCAATTTTATTTTCAATAAGTAAAGTTGTAATATTAATAATTTCTTGAACGTTAAGTAATGAAGTTTCGATAATAACTTTCAATATTCTACTGCCGCAAGCCTTTCGATAGGCAGCAAACTCTAAATTAAGCTCTTTCCAGTTTCCATTTTTTACAAGACTGTTATCAATAACTAGATCGATCTCATTTGCTCCATTATAAATAACATCTTGAATCTCATACAATTTTACACTCATTGAATTGTACCCTAGAGGAAAACCTATGACCGTACAGAGAGACAGTTCATTAGTTCCTATGATCTCTGAGGTTAAATTGATCATAGAAGGTGGAGCAACTAGGGTAGGAACATTATTATTTAAACAAATTTCTACCGCTTCTTCGATATTCTTCTTTAACAACCCCTGCTTAAGTATTGTATGTTCAAGGTATGAATTCAATTGCATAATAATTCTCCGTATTTAAATAAAAAAAAGGTGAGTTAATACTCACCTTTAAATTTAACGATCCTTCTTTATTTTATCAACAAAGTTTTTAAATTTCCACGATAGTTATTTGCTTCCATGCTTATAAAGTACAATCCAGTTGCATGCTCTGCTGCATTCCATTTCACAGAATGTCTACCTTTCTCAATATATGAATTCGTAATTGTATCAACTAAAGATCCGTTTTCATTGAAAACACTTATTCTTACATTTGAACCTCTTTCCAGATTAAATGATATATCAGTCACAGGATTAAATGGATTTGGATAGTTTCCTATTAGTTCCGTCATTGCAGGTATAGATATTTCATCGATACTTGTATCCTGACCCACAACATAAACATCATCTACTGACCATCCATCCACATTATAAAGATTCCCTTCTATTGTCCAAGACAAATATAAAGGATTTGGTAAATCTGTTAGAAATAAAGTAATCTCTTCTGGTCCGATGTTTGTCGCACCTACATCATAATAAAACCCAGTAGGAAGCCAATCAAACATATTTGAACTCATTTCCAAACTAATTGCCAATCCAGGTTCGAACGCATCATACAAATGCTTAAATCCAACTTTTAGAGTATCGATTCCTGTTGTTGATAATGGAGG
Source organism: Candidatus Delongbacteria bacterium (assembly GCA_027858225.1). Classification (GTDB taxonomy): domain Bacteria; phylum UBA4055; class UBA4055; order UBA4055; family UBA4055; genus WTAK01. The sequence goes on along the minus strand of JAQIDB010000099.1, from coordinate 17,500 downwards.
TGTTACATATCTTCCTATGGCTGGGTTAGCATCAATTTCGGCATATGTTGTATATAATTCAGGTAAAGTTCCACCTGCAACGGTTGTATTCTTAATCACCCACCTTGGAGTACAATTGATATAAAATTGAGACCAGATGGTTGTATCAACAAAATCCTCTTCGAAAGGCAATGATTTTGGTCTGTCATAATTAACTATAAAACTATCTGAAGGTTGAGATTCGCCAGTTTGTTCTCCAGTATAATACGCAGATACTTTGTAGCTATAAGTACTCCCTTCACTTACATCAACATCGAAGTAAGTTAACTCTGATGTTGTAGCTATTTCAACATCATCTCTAAATATTTTAAAATGATCTAAAATAAGTCCCCCATCAACTTCTGGAGATATCCAATTAAGCTCAATCTTATCGATTCCTGTACTTGCAACAAGTTGTTGAGGAGGATTTGTACTCATTCCATAACTGAATGTAATCGTTTCTCCAGCAGTACCGATATTGTAAATATTTACACCACCATCCAATCCGCTGTACAGAAAGGTAGTTGGATTTGAATTCGAATTAAATTCAGTTCTTCCCAGATCTGCACTGAACTGAACATTTGAAAGAATTCCTGTACTTGTTGAAGTCCCATTAGGTCTATAAATATAGACTTCATCCGGGGGACCACCGGCATTACCATCCCCGGCAGAAGAATTGATTCGATAGATCAACATTCCATCATCCGATCCAGGTAAACTCGTTTCATATAATCCTTCTTGCTTTCTGTATTCCACGATAAAATATTCTGTAGTAGAATTTGGTGAATTGATCCTGAATATATTATTATCAGGTTGTGTTAAAGGATTTAAGGTATATTCTCCATATTTTGAAATAACCGGTATCGTATCTATCCAGTCACCATATTTAAATTTCATAAATGCACCCATATATTGAGGCGGATTAGAAGTTTGATTCATTACATCCCAAGCACCAACAGCATCAGGTGCTGATGCATCATAGTAGTGGTACAGATCAGGTGCGCCAAGAGAGTGAAAGAATTCATGACAAATAACTCCGGTATGAAAATAAGATGAACTACCAGTCATATCAAAGTTATAATCACCGACGGTTTTACCGTGAATCTGAACTGTAGTACTATATAGTGACCACCTGTGAGGCCAAAGCAGTGATGCCCAAGCTCCCGGCATGCCACTTATAAGGAAAACTACATTATCAACATAACCGTCATTATCTCCATCAATTGCAAGTCTTGGAGGAATTTCACTTTCAACAGCCACGACAGCTCTTTCTAGGAGAGCGTGCTCTCTTGCAGTTCTTTCAGATCCATCGTCCCCACCTTCATAACCCTCAGTGTTTGTTGTTGCATTATATGGTTGATAATATGATCTGTTGTAAATATCCTGAAAAGATAAATTATAAGTGTGATCCGTAGTAACAGGATAGTAGGTGGAATTCACAGTCAATTTGTTATACGATACTTCTTTGAAATAATGATGTAGTGAAGGTCCTTCAGGTGTATTAAAATAATTATCATAGTACGATCTTGGTTCCCCAAAACCTTCCTCTTCTCTTTCATCAGCGAATCTTATGAAAATAACAACATTCTCGATTGTCCCAATAGTTGGAGCATCTTTTCCTTTTGGATAGTTGTTGAATTTCTCAACTCTCTTTTTATAGTTTTCAGCCGATATCACGGCTCTTTTTTCAATACCTGCAGATTTTGGATCGATACTTCCAACTATTATATCACTTGGAATAACGTTACCATTCGATTTAATGCCATAGTAGTACCAACCATCTTTATCCTGTATGATCGAAAAATCATTTTCATCGTGTAATCTGTTGAAAAATTCATCTCCTGTAGCAAAACAGTTGATCTTAGTTCCATTGGGTTGAACAATTTCCATTGGAATATTTTCCAAATATGCTGAAAACATCTGTGACGATATTACTAATAGAACTAACAAAAATTTATTAAAAGACATAAGTCTCCCAGTTTTTTTATAATTTCAAGAGAAAATATAGTTGATTTTATATTTTTTTACTAGAATATATGTCATATATCTAAAGGAGAATATTTCTTTTTAAACAAGGGAAATACTAATCTATCGTGTAAAAACTCCTAAGTTAATTGATTGCTTTTTACTCTAAAAAAATTTAATATCTATAGTGCCTCTATAAAGTACATAATATATTTAGGAAAGAAATGGTAGTCAGAAAACCAGCAGTTGAAGGATCTTTTTATCCAAGTGACCCAAATGAGGTTACTCATATGATAAATTTATTTGATTCTCAGGTTGAAATAGTTAACAAAAACTTTGCAAAACCTAGAATATTAATTAGCCCACACGCAGGATTATTCTTCTCTGGACTTACTGCAACTTATGGTTATAAACTTGCTTCAAATTTCAAATACGACCGGATAGTAATTTTCGCACCATCTCACAGAGTATATTTTGATGGAATGAGTGCAGGAAAATATGATAGTTACTTGATAAACGGTAAAAAAATTGCTGTTGATACTGAATTTACTGAGAAGATTTCAAATAGATTCAACTTAGAATTTATTGAGCAATCTCATACTGAAGAACATAGTGCCGAAATACAATTTCCTTTCATTAATCATTATTTCCATGAAGTAAAGATCTCTACTTTTGTTTATGCCGGTTATGATCCACATGAACTCTCAAATATTATAGATCATATTTTGAATAAATTCAATAAAACTTTGATAATCATATCATCAGATTTGAGTCATTTTCATCCTTATGATACATGCAATGTTCTTGATAAGAATCTGATTGAAGGAATCAATAAACTAGATCTAGAAAAGATTTCGCAGGGAGAAGCTTGTGGGATGATAGGAATTAAAGCCGCTGTGGAAAGTTCACTGAAAAATAATCTAAGATCTATTATTTTAGATTACAGAAATTCAGGAGATATTATCCCTGATAAAGAAAGTGTCGTGGGATATACTAGTATTGTTTTTTATTAAATTAAAGCATATTATAATAGTGCCGCATTATATTAAACTAAATTTATGGATAGAACATGAAAATCAATAAAAGAAAAATAGCTGAAATATTTGGAGTTATAATTTTCACATTTGGTGCATTGATATTTATTGGGCTTTTATCAACATCATCTACTGGAAAGTTTGGTAAGGTCGTACAATTTATTTACTCAATGTCATTCGGTAATACAATCAGTTTTATAATCCCATTCTATTTATTTGCAGCAGGATTTCTGATCTTCAAGGAAAAACCGATTTTTTTACAACTTAAATCATTTTTAGTTTTTTTAATTTTCGGTATGATCTCATCATCTACTGTTGGTCTATTCAAATTCGGTGAAAATAGTAAGTTTTTCGTAGAAAGAATAAATGATCATGGAGATTTGCTTGGTAGTATGGGTTTTTACTCAAGTAGGTTCCTAAATAAGATGTTCGGACTTGTTGGAAGCTATATATTCCTATCAGGAATTACTTTGATACTGCTAATGTATATTTTTGATTTTAGAATTATGAAAATGCTTAAAGTATTATCTTCACCATTTAAAATTAGTTTTAATTTTATTGTGAATGGTTATCACAATATCCGAAAGAATATGATCAAGAAGAAGTTAGAAAAAGAAATGAAGGAAAAGCAGGTAGAGATCCAAAATGTTGTTGATGAATCTACCGGAGATTCAGAAGAATCATTTGATGAAAAACGAATAGAAACAATGACAGAACCAACCGATTTAGAAGAACAAGAAAGTGATCTAGAAAAATCACACTCTTTGGATAGAGAAAAAGTAAAAGATATTAAAATTGAAGAAGCTATTATAGAGAAAGAAGTAGACTTTAAAAATAAAAAAACAAAGGAATATAAATATGAGACTCCAAGTATTGATTTGTTGAATGAGTCAAAAGTTAAGATCAATATAATTGAAAATGAGGAGAAACTCAGAGAAAATGCAGCTACATTAATAAGTAAATTACAAGAATTCTCACTTGAAGCTGAAGTTGTACAGATCAATCCTGGTCCGGTATTAACTCAATATGAGATTAAATTAGCAAGCGGAGTTAAAGTTGCAAAAGTCTCATCTTTAGAGAAAGATCTTGCGATGGCTCTTAGCGCAAAAAGTATAAGGATCGTTGCTCCTATACCTGGAAAAAATACTGTTGGAATTGAAATCCCTAATTCAAATCCCTCGATCGTTTATCTTAAATCTATCATCAACTCAGAAAAATTTATCAATCATAAATCAAAACTTGCAATAGCACTTGGTAAAAGGATATCTGGTGAAAACTATATTCTTGACCTTGCAAAAACTCCTCACCTTCTGATCGCAGGTTCAACCGGATCAGGTAAATCTGTCTGTATCAATGGGCTAATAATGTCAATACTTTACAGAGCAACTCCTGAAGAAGTTCAGTTCTGTATGATTGATCCTAAGAGAGTTGAATTATCAATATATTCCAGTCTATTACAACATCATCTATTAAGAATTGATGGTATTGATGATCCTGTAGTTACAAATCCTGAAGATGCTGTTAGATTGTTAGAGGCATTAGTTCAAGAAATGGAAAGCAGGTATCAAATATTGCAACAATCAGGTACCAGAAATCTTCAAGAGTATAACAATCTAGTAGAATCTGGTGACATCCAAATGAACAAAATATCTAATGAACCATTTAAAAAAATGCCTTATATAGTATGTATCATGGATGAGTATGGAGATCTAATGATGACCTCTGGAAAAGCTGTTGAAGATCCAATTTGTCGTTTAGCACAAATGGCAAGAGCTATTGGTATTCACATGGTACTAGCCACCCAAAGACCTTCCGTAAAAGTCGTGACCGGTGCTATCAAAGCGAATTTCCCAACTAGAATTGCCTTTAGAGTTATGAGTCAAATTGATTCAAGAACAATTTTAGACACAAAAGGAGCTGAATCTTTATTAGGTAAAGGTGATATGCTGATAGTTCCTCCGGGTGAATCAGATCTAGTCAGGATTCAGAACGCATTAGTTGAAACAAATGAGACAAATAAAGTTGTAAAACATATTGCACATCAACCTACTGATTTCGATAAAATATCAATAAAAGCAAACCCTTCGGCAGCACAGATAGCTCTTGAAGGAGGTATCGTAGGTGGTGACAGAGGTGGCTCTGATGATGAGAAATATGAGGATGCGAAAAGAATGGTCGTGACTTCTGGAATGGCATCTGTTTCAATGTTACAGAGGGGATTGTCAGTTGGTTATGCAAGAGCAGGTAAACTGATCGACCAACTTGAAAGGAATGGAGTAATCGGACCGCATCAAGGTTCGAAACCAAGATCTGTATTGATAAATACACTCGATGATTAACATTAGTTAATCCGTCAACCTAATCATCAGAATAGTCTCTATACAACCTTAAGATACAGAAGAAAAAAACGCCATATGGCGTTTTGCGATTTTGATTAGCCTTAATCAGAAAATAAATACGACATTCGTATATCCGTTTCAATTAGGCACGATCTGAAAATAAATACGACATATGTCGTATTTTCAGACGTTGTAGGACATCGCAATTAGATTAAAAGATACATTGAGCCAATATAAGTAAATAATTTTAGGAGATAAGTAATGAAGAAACTAATAATAATTTTCTTAATTCTTATGAATGTTTGTGTTTTTTCTGCAGAATGGTTTTCAACTGATAAATCAAAATCAAAAACTGATTCTTTAGTAAGTAAATATACATCTTGGTATAGTTATTACACAGCAGGTTTCAATTTTGATACATTCACTGAAGAAAGAGCAACCTATGTAAATATTAGTGATTTTGGATTAAATTATCCTGTAATTATTACGGGTATATCCTCCGATTTTCCCCCCTCATCTGAAGCGGTTTACAGTTTTAAAATTTATAATTCAGATGGTAATACACTTATATATCAGACACCTGATTCTGTTTCGAGTGGATTAAGTGAGATCTATTTTGATCCGATAAAATTAGATAATGATTTTTGGATATCTGTTGTACCAGATGATTCCGGTGCTCCGATTCAGTTTTTCACTGACACATTAGAAAATTCACACAGTTATTTAGGAAGTTTAGGCAATTGGCAAAGTTTTAATCATGAATTTTATACTAAATTTTTACTGGAAGAGTATTCACCTCCGGAAATAATTTCTATTAACGGAAATTATAATTATGTTAATCAGGATGCAAATATATTTATTACAATTAAAGATCAATTTGATTTATCATTACCAATTTTAGCAAGATATGATGTTGGTGGTGGATGGTTAAATTTTAATATGGATACTTTATTTGTTGAGAATGATATTTATACCGCTACAGGAATTATTCCAAATCAGCTAGATGGCATAAATGGAGTAGTTCAATTTTACCTTGAAGATGGCTACGGATCTTCAGAATGGTCAGATGAGTATACTTTGAACTGGAGTTATAATAATTCATTGCTCGATGAAGGATTTGAGAATTATGGATTTCCTCCTGCAGGATGGTCTCTTGAACCAAGTGGTTCAGAAAATGAATGGAGTAGGTATTATTATCCCAATCATTCACATTCTGGGAATTTCTACGCTGGTAATACCGCAAGTTCGGAAAATAACGGACTATTGATATCTTATCCCGTAAATATCCCTGTTACAGACAAATGTGTTTTATCTTTTTGGCAAAAGGATAGAACAATGTTTAGTTCCGTTAATAATTTTCAAATTTATACTTCAACGGATAGAATTACATGGGATTCATTATACGAAAATAGTATGTCATTAAATTCTTGGGAAAATGTAGTATTGAAATTAGATACTTTTTCAGATCAAAAAATTTATTTTAGTTGGCATTGTGACCAATCTGCTAGCTACGAATTCTGTATTGATGATATTGAAATCTATATTGATGATCAAGCACCTGACATTAATAAAATTTATGCAAATAAAACACTTCAACCTATCATCGGTGAATATTTAAGTAACGATATGATCATTTCGCTTGAATTATATGATAGGTCTTATATAAAGAGCGCAATCGGTCATTATAGTTTTGATGATGGAACTACAATTATTGATATTGACCTTTCCAAATTTAAAGGTGAGGAGTCATGGAAATGTACTATTCCTGCAAAAGATTTTGTTACATTAGGTACAATATACTTTGAAATCACAGATTTAACAGGTAATACATTGACAACTGAAAATTATGTAATAGAATTTCTTTATGATAATATTGCACCTAAAATTGAAGAAGTGCTTGGTACTGTAGTTCCGATTAATAATGATGCTGAAATTTGTTTAACAGTTTCAGAAGATTCAGATATTGATTATTGTATCGGGTATTATAGTAAAGACGGATTCATTACTCAATACGAATTTGATCTTACTCAAACAAAATCAAATCTATTTAATTTTTACGGAAATATTCCTGCTGAAACTGAAATTATTGAAGGTGATCTGAAATTCATTATTGCTGATATTGAAGGTAATGTTTATAACAGTGGTATATATATGATCGAATGGATTAATACTCTACCGATTATTTTCGACCTTAGAACATCGTTAGGTAACAATTATGTTACTTCAGTTAAAGACCAAACAGGTGGTACTTGCTGGACTCATGGAACAATGGCTGCGATAGAAAGTAATCTGCTTATAACCGGTAATTGGGAAGATGCGGGTGAATCAGGGGAACCTGATTTAGCAGAATATCATCTTGACTGGTGGAATGGATTCAACCAACATAATAATGACGATATAGAACCACCAACAGGTTCGGGTTTATTAGTACATTATGGTGGTGATTATCTGGTTTCTTCAGCATATATGTCTAGAGGAGAGGGTGCTGTAAGGGATATTGATGCACCTTATATTTATACAACACCTGAAAGATATTCCGATTCTTATCACTATTATTATCCAAAGGATATTGAATGGTATTCTGTTGGTGATAATCTTGATAATATAACTTTAATCAAAGAAAAAATAATCGAACATGGTACGTTAGGAACATGTTTATTTTATGACTCCGATCTACTTAATGATAATATCCATTACCAACCACTTTCAAGTACTGATGAACCTAATCACGCAGTAGCAATAATTGGATGGAATGATAGTTTAGTTACTCAAGCACCTGAAGGTCCGGGTGCATGGCTAATTAAAAACAGTTGGGGAGCATCATGGGGAGATGATGGCTACTTCTGGATTTCATACTATGATAAACATTGTGCTAAGCAGCCTGAAATGGGAGCGGTATCTTTTTATAATGTAGATCTAAAACAGTATGGTAATATCTACTATCATGATTATCATGGGTGGCGTGATACAATGACTGATATCGAAGAAGTATTTAATGCTTTTACAGCTACGAAGGATCAAATTCTTGAAGCTGTGAGTTTTTATAGTGCTAAAGATAATGTTTCATACACTGTAAGTGTTTTTGATGATTATATTGGATCAGTGCTTCAAAACCAACTAACAACGCTATCAGGAAATATTGAATACAAAGGTTTTCATACTATTGACCTACCATCAAGTATTGAAATATCTGTTGATGATGATTTCTACATTTATGTATCATTATCTCATGGTGGTCATGCTTTTGATAGAACCTCTATTATTCCTGTCCTTTTAGGTTCAAAATCAAAAACATTAGTTGAATCAAAAGCATCTCCGGGTGAGAGTTACTATAAAAAAGATAGTATTTGGAACGATCTTTATGATAATGATTTAATTGATTTTCCACAGACAGCGAATTTCTGCATTAAGGGTCTTTGTGCTCCGGTTACAGGTATTGATCAACATAACAATTCTATTTTGAATTTCGAATTATACCAAAATTACCCGAATCCATTCAATCCTGAGACAACTATTAATTATACTTTAAAAGCTAATGCTCAAGTAAACCTAAAAGTTTATGACATAGCTGGAAGAGAAGTTTGTAATCTTGTTGATTCAAAACAAAATAAAGGATTACATGAAGTGAATTTTGATGGTTCAATACTTACAAGTGGTATTTATTTTTATAGATTAAGTATTGATGGAAAAGCTGTTGAAAATCGAAAGATGATGTTGTTAAAATAACGTTCAAAGACAAATTGGCTCAATGATATAAAGAACTTAATTGCGACGACCTACAACATTGGCAAAACATCAATGGTTACTTGGAGAGTTTTCTTAGCTTATCACCACTGGTTTTTGCCATGACCGTTATCTTAAATAGTTTGCCGGAACTAATTTTTGAATGATATGAAAATTATAATATAAAAGGAGTATAGTTTATGGGAACAAAATATATTTATTTAATTCGCCATGGAGAATATAATGACTATGAAAATCAGGATGTTCCACTTGATCTGCCACCTATAGAATTTGAAAAATATATTGCCAATTCGACAAAATATGACGTTGGTTTAACCGAAAAAGGGATTGAGCAGGCTAAATTGACTGGACAAAAGATGAAATCATACCCTATTGATAAGATTTATTACAGCTCACTGCCACGAGCCAGGGAAACAGCATACTATATTGCTCAAGCTTTTCCAGATAAAAAAATGACTGTGAATGAAACTCCAGATTTATTAGAATGTTTACCTTTCACAGATATTGATACAGCAAAGAGATATGCTAATGATATTACTTCTGAAGATTTGGCTATTCATCGAAAGCACGCTGATGATGGAATGAGTACATTTTTTAAATTTAAGTCAACTGATGAAGAAAAAGATGTACATGAAATATTAGTATGTCATGGAAATATAATCAGATATTTCATATCTTTAATATTAGACATTAAGAAGCCAGATGACTGGCTTGGGATGTGGATAGATAATTGCGGAATTAGTATGCTCAGAATAAGCCAAAGAGGTTATATCCGCTTACTATCTCTTAATGATACCGGCCATTTACCAAGAGAACTTCTCGAAGAATTTTTGTATGGTCTAAATGATGTAAAGAAAAATGATTAAGTAAACTTAATTATGGAAAGTTAGATTTCGGATAGGCAAACTACTAAAGATAACATTGGCAAAATGACTTGAATACCCTACTTGTCTTGGCTTAACGCTTTTTGCCATGACCGTTAGCCCTAATTAATTTTTCTTTTTAAAACAATCCCTATGTGTCAATTTAAAGATATAAAAAAGAGGTGGTATCGAAACCACCTCTAGTATAATGTATTCAGTTACACCGAGACTATTTTGTAAGTATCATTTTCTTAGTAATACTCATTCCATTAGATTCAAAAGTGTAGAAATACATACCTGAGTTGAAGTTACTAGCATCAAAATTTACTGTATGAATTCCTGCTTCTTTATTTCCATTAACAAGTTCAGAAACTAATTGTCCGTTAATGTTATAAACATTTAGTTTTACATCACTTGCTGTAGGTAAAGCAAATTTAATCTCTGTGGTTGGATTGAATGGATTCGGGTAGTTTTGATATAAAACAAATTCTGTAGGTAATTTAGCTTCAACTATATCAGTTTTTTCACCTTCCTCTTCTCCATCAGTCAACTTAGCAAGTAAATCGCTAATAGTTGAAGAATGATCAGTTGATTTGCCCTTACCTTTATTTTGAGCATTTTTCATCATGTTAGCTATTGCTATGTCTATATCACAAAGAATCTCTTCTTCCTCAGACGATGCTTCTAATTTCATTTCTTCTGATATTACTATTGCATCATCGTATTTATTCTCTTTGATATAAGAAGTAACTTTCATCTCTTTGTAAAATTTCTTATTTATAGTTTCATCATCTGAGTTGATATTTTCATCATAGATTGCTATAAGTCTGTCAAGTGGTTCTTCTATACTTACATAGATATCCGTTAACCTTGACAAAGCTATATAATTCTCTTCACTATCAGGATACATATCTATTATATGTTCATACTTTTTGATCGCAAGATCTGTTTTGCCACCAAGTTCTGCTTCTATTGCATGAGAAAGTAATTTACTCTCTGTGCTAAGGCTACTTGTATATGAAGGTAAAGGTTCAGACTCCAAAAAAAGTGATGAACTGAATGGAATGTAAGCAATACTATAAAGTCCTCCTATTGAGAAATAAGCATCTGTCACTAAACCAGGTCCCCAATAATTGTTTGTAGCATTAATTAATTGAATAATTGGTTCGCTACCCTCCTCAATTATTGACACAGTCTGTATACAAGGTATTGCAGTTGTGTTCACAAGATTTGAGTATATATTATTCCTTCCATCCTTCAAATAAACATTGCTCCCGAAACCTACATAAATTTGAGAAGGTAGATTAGTAATTGGTGTCGGACCTTCCAAGATAACTTCACCATTGTTGAATATTGTATTATTTAGAGCTGAATTCTTAGTTAAAGGATCAATTAATTGTGGATATGAGTTTAAGCCACTTGTTCTAAAACCAATATATCTATTATTTGTAAGTACATTACCTAAAACAATTGGAGAACCTGTATAAACACTGATACCTTTATTAAAATTATCAATTGTATTACCTAAAATAGTACCATTTGACTGTGTTAAATAAATTCCTACTCCTGTATCTATTCCGTTAAATACATTATTTTTTATCTGTGGATTTGCAACTGCAACTAGATTGATTCCATTTTCACAGTTATTAAATTCACATTGTTCAACTACGCATGAACCACCTATTTCATTTATTAATATTGAATTTGGTGAACCACTTATACCACATTCTGCACCTGATATTTTAGTTCTATTTAAAACTATTCTGCTATTTGGTTCACAAATAACACCTTTCCAGTTATTACCTGTCATTTCAATAAAATTATAAAATTGGGAATCGCTGTAATCAGGTTGCACTGTAGTTATTAAGCTACTGTTAGCACCAATAATTAATGAAGAGCCTTCATGTCCATTTATTTCAACTTTACTATCAAGATACAAAGCTGAACCATTGTTAATTGTCAATGTCGCATTTTCCAGTAATTCAACCCTTGCTTCGCTTGGAAGTGTTACATCTCCCGTAATCTTTGCATTTCCTTCAACAACAATTTGTGCACCAGATTCTATAACTAAATTTGCACCTGACTCGATGATAAGTTCTGTGTCGTCTTTTAATTTTAATACTGCACCACTTTGAACAATTAAACTATATCCTGACTTGATGTTTATTGTTCGATTTTCCAATAAAGTGGTATGAGAATTGTCAATTAAAATTAAATCAGTATTCACGATATTCAAATTAATTGAAATACCCATTATCCCTCTTAAGTCTTCATAATATTCCACATAGTTGCGAAATATCAGAGTAGGATACATTAGAGAAGTTGTTGAACCTATATTTCCTAAATCTGAAAACACTGAATGTTGACTAACTATAGAATTATGATTAGTTAACCAAACTGAACTTTCTTCAATTGTGACAACTCTATCGGTATTAATATCCGTTTCTTCCATTATATTAAACCATTCAAAATCAGCAGTAACTGATGGTTTTTGATATTCGTTTGGGTGATCGGATTCTTCACGTCTTACTTCATCAAAAGCAAAAGGTCTACTGCCTACAGTAGAAGTATATAAATGAAAAGTAAACTCATCATGTTCAACACATTCATCTTGATATAAATCAAATAAATGTTCATATTCAATTCCTTCGCCAGCGTGAGGATGTTGACTTGCCCAAGCATTATCGTCTGCTGGGTTTGAGGATTCATCATACCTACATGCAGTATTTATTATTTTTTGGCTATTATCATCCATGTTTTCTAAATTATCTGTAAAACATCCTGAATTGCATTGAGCAAGCCAAAATACTTTTTTATTCGCAGGAACTTTTTCAATTATTTCAGCAAAAGCAGAATCACTTATAGTTGGAGCGGAATAAAGTTCTTCTCCATATATTAGCATTGATCCATCAGTATTTGACCCGTCCCCTATATAATCACCGTGTGATATAGTAGTTACAAATAAGAAATCATCTTTTGTTATTACAGTTGATAATGAATCAAATATATCTTCAATGTTTTCAAGTGAAGCTGATGAATAAGTTAGCTGTTTAAAATCTTCATCTTCTACGTAACGAAATCCATACTCTGGATAGTTAGTCATCCAATATTGTTCAGGTATAAGTTCTGGTTGTAGAACAGTTAGTGGGTAATCTTTACCACTCGCATATAAAACATATACTTTATCCACTGAGAAACCCTGATTCTTTACCAATAAATGCCACATTATCAAAGTATCATTCCACCATCTAGGAAAATCTCTATCCTTTTCAGCATCAAAAACACCATCAGCTTTTACATATCTATCATCACCTGTAATAATTACAGCATATTTTTCTGCACTTATTACTTTACTTACTATTACAAACATCAACACGATTAATAATAGTTTTTTTAACATGTTGTCTTCTTTTTTACTTTTCTTTTTCCATTCCAGTCGAACACATGGGTTCGACCCTACGATTTCTGTTTTTCGTACATATTTTTGGACAAGGGGTTTCAACCCCTTGCAATAATCGCGTATTACCGCAGGTACAACATTTTCCTCGTCTCTTTCACTATTCCATCTACTTTCAACTGGTAATAGTAAATCCCGCTATTTAATTTACCTGCATCAAATAAAATAGAATGAGTACCCTTCCCTTGTTTCTCATTTATCAAATTCTGTACAAATTGCCCTTTTGTATTGTATATGTTTATTTCGATTTCAGAAACTTGTTTAAGTAAGTATTTAATAACCGTCTGATTATTAAATGGGTTTGGATAGTTTTGTTCTAATTTATAATTGTTAATTGTGCTGTGGTAATCTCCTTCAATTCCCACATAAATGCCCTTGTTGAAATATAAATAGTCAGATCCTTCAAAATCAAAATCGTTAAAACATATTTGCAATACGTCATTTGATTTTATTAATACTGGCTCCCCAACACTAACTTCGCCAAAAGAATAAGAATCCATTGCCCAGGTACTATCATATTTAACACTTTCATCAATATCACCTCCTGTGCCAAGATATTGTTGAAAAATATGAACTTTATCTTGACTATCAGTTGTAATTCCAAAAATACTTGGAAATGTCATATCTGACACCATTTCAGGTTCACTCCAAATACTATCATTTAAGTGCTTAAACTGATAGAAGGTTCTAAATGTGTTAAGGTTTTCTTGCTCCTTTGAAACTATATGCAAATAATTATCATTTGATAAACATATTTTTTCTCCAACACTCCCAGTTAACGTTCCTGTTGAATCAATTACTGATATTTCAGACCACAAACTTTCATCCTTATTATACGAAGCATAAGCTGTATATAAAGGCAAATCGTAACTTTCATCTTTTGAACCTGTTACATGCAAATTATTATTGTCACCAACAATAATATTAGATACATACATATCTGATATGGAACTATCCTTTTGCGTCCATACAGAATCAGTCAAGTCTATATAGCGATAATATGGAACAGCAAACAAATTCCAAAAATGATACACTCTATCATCATTATCAACAATTAGTTTACTTTTAAAATAAAAAGTATTACTATCCAATCGAACCGGCTCACTCCAAGAACTTCCATCATAAGTTTGAAGCATTAATATTGGATAACCACTGGCATTCCAATCATAAGCAACATAAAGTTTGCCATTATTGTCTGATGCTATAGCAGGATCTCCAAGTGACGAGGTGTCAGATTGTGAAACATTATAAGGAATACTCCAATTAACACCTCCATCCATAGAGTTAGAGTAGTATATTTGACCGTAAGTACTAGTATATCTCTCATTCCATACAACATGTATCGTACCATTTTTTTCAATACACATACTATGTTCCTTTATCTGAGCAGTAGGATGGCTATGAATCATTACAGGCTCTCCCCATTGATACCCTGCTAAGAGGTAAAACAATGATATTAAAATAAATAAAAGTATTTTCTTCATGGTCAACTTTTTTTTTATAAACTTAAATGAGTTACATGATCCCCGATCAAGATTATTGATTTGAATGTCTATATTTTCTGTTTACCTAAACTAAATGAAAACAAACACAAATATGCAAGTAATAAAATAAATATTTTGTCCGCTAAAGAAACACCGTAATGTGAATTCAAGCAAAAAATGCAACACTTGTTTATATGATTATTAATCTAATTATTCTCTTTACATTAAACAGATTGAATGATAAATTGACACATAGGGATTGAAGAACTTATTCTTAAAAAGAAAAATAAACAAGGGCTAACATTGGCAAAACATCAATGGTTACTTGGAGAGTTTTATTCGCTTATCACCACTGATTTTTGCCATGACCGTTGTCTTACATAGTTTGCCTTGAATGGATTAATATAGCCTGATAGGTTAAAAAATAATAAATCTAACACATAAAAGGAGTTCCAGTTGATAAATACAAAACTAATATTAGTTGATGGGATAACAGGTTCTGGGAAATCCACAACAGCGCATTACATAGCTAGGCAACTTCAGCGTAACGGGATAAAAGCAAAATGGTACTATGAAGAGGAGGACTGGCATCCGTTACATGTAAAGTTAAAAGAGAAAAAGAAAGAGTCAGAGATTGAAAACTGCAAAAGATACATGGTTGAATTTGTTAAAAAGTGGAAAGATTTTGTTGAAAAGATAAACCAGGAAGACACTGTTCATATTATTGAAAGTTTCTTCTTTCAAGACAGCCTAAACCCGCCTGTTTTTAACGACTTTGATAAAAATATAACTAAAAAATATGCATATGAAATATATAACTTGGTAAAATCTTCTAATCCTGCTCTTATTCACATATATCAGGAAGATGTTGGACAAGCGTTACGGAGAAACTGGAAAACAAGAGGAGATAGTTGGACAAATATGTTTTTAAGAAGATGTGAGCAAGCACTTTTTTGTAAAAATAGAAAACTTAAAGGGCGCAAAGCTTCGATCGCTCTCTGGAACGAGTTAACTAATGTTTCAAAAGAACTTTACAATGAATTTGATATGAAAAAGATCCAGATTGAAAATTCAAAGCAGAAATGGGATAAGTACAGAAAAGAAATTCTGAACTTCTTAGAGGTCGAACAAAAAGAAGAGATTTTATATAAAAAATCGTTTAATCAATATTGTGATGAATATATAGGTAAAGGTTACATGCTGAGGTCCCATGTAAAAGATGGACGCTTATGCATTGATTCTGCCTGGCCGAATTTAAAGCTTCTTCCTGTTTCAGACAATGAATTTGAAATGGAAGGTTTTCCGTTCGCATTCAGATTCTATAAGTATAAAGGTATAAAAAAAGTTAAGATCTACAAATCTGGATGTTATTTCAAGCAAGGAGGAATTGCAGATAAATATATACCTGTTGAGATAGATGAAAGCATCATGGAAAAGTATTGCGGAACATACTGGTGTGAAAAAGATAAGGTTGAACGAAAGATAGTCTTGAAAGAAGGTAAGTTATTTTATTGGAGAGAAAAAGGTAATGAATCTCAACTTATAACAGTATCAAAAACAGAATTCATGATGGAGTTATTAATTGAAAATAGTATAGTGTTTAAGAAAGTCAAAGGTGAATGGCAGTTTACATTTGATATAAAAGGGAAAAAGCCTTCAAATTCGTTATTTGTGAGGAAAAGCTAGATCAAGAAATAGAAGTGAATATATAAATATCAGGCTATATTGATTAATAATGATAACGACGATTCAAGGCAAACTACAAAAGACAACATTAGCAAAATGACTGAAATACCCTACTTGACTTGACGCTCTCGCTTTTTGCCATGACCGTTAGGGGCAATTTGCTTTATTTAATAGGAATTAGATTGAAGATTATTCAGGAAAAAGAATTAATTTAAAATAAAATTATAATGAGTATAAGTTGAATGAAATGTACTGACAAATTATGTAAAATCTTCTTGAAAGCTGCAATAATAATTTTCATTGTAAGATTATTGCTACTCTTCGTAGATTCTCATTTTAATGACTGGGATGTAATAGCTCTTGTTATTGTCTTTGTACTTGTAATCCAAAAATTATTGTTAACATCTTTATTTATTCCTACAAAATTCAAGAAAAGAAGAGACAATATCTTTCTAGCACTTTCATCATTTATATATATCGTGGCTATTCCAATTCTTGTTCAAGAAGCAAAGATACCAGGTGGCGACATGAGGGGATTAGCCACTTTTCTAATTTCATTTCTTTTAATATTCCCAATAATATTGATTGTATTTATTCCATGGCTGTTCTGGTTTATTATACAATGTTTTAAATTTCGTAAAAAAGCATATATTGATAATTTCAAATCTTTTTGGATTACCATAACTCTTTTCGTCTATGTGATAATTCATTGGATTATAGCAATGTGGCCAGGATAATAAAATATACTTATAGGTGTTATGAATACAAAATTAAAAAAGATAATAAAATACGGGTTAATACCTTTTTTGTGTTGTTATTTATCAATTTTTTAATAAAATTTCATTAATAATTTTATTTCTTAATTTCTTAGAATATCCTCGGTGAATTCGTAATAAATCTTTAATCTTAC
>JAQIDB010000085.1 GCA_027858225.1 Candidatus Delongbacteria bacterium | reverse complement strand
CTTTTAAGAACATCAATAAGTCTATTATCCTCACCATCTTTTATAGGTGAATCAATTGATAAATGTTGACCGGATATCTTAAGAGTATTATAAACTTCGTCTTCTGTTACTTCCATGATCCCAGCAATCTCTTCAACTGTCGGTTCTCTTTCATATTTGTTCTGTAATCTTGAACGAGTCTTATGGATCTTATTTAAAACCGATATCTTATTAGATGGAAGTCTTACAACACGAGATTGTTCTGCAAGAGCTTGTAAGATAGACTGTCTAATCCACCATACTGCATAAGAAATAAATTTATATCCTTTTGTCTCATCAAATCTTGACGCTGCTTTGATTAAACCTAAATTGCCTTCGTTAATTAGATCATTGAAACTTAATCCTTGGTTTTTGTATTGCTTTGCAACAGATACAACAAAACGGAGATTACATTTGACCATTTTATCTTTAGCACGCTGAGATTTAGTACCTTTGTTATTTCTCATTGTTCTGGTTAATTCAACTTCTTGAACAGCTGTAAGTAAATTTTCTTTACTAATTTCTTTCAAATATTCGTTCAGTGATTTGTTTGAGCGGTATCCCACGTACATCATATAGCATTACCCTCTTTTAAAATAAATTAATTACACTTGTGCCTACGCGACAAGTTTTACAATGTAACATAAAAAAGTTGTTTTGGCAAGAAAAAAAACATCAATATTCATTTGTTTTTTTATTGCTTATTATAAAAACACTTTCCCAAATATTCAAGATTAAGGTTAATTATCGTATAAAACAAAACTCAACATGCCTAGCAACTTAAAACACCAATCAAATAATTTCATAATACTATCATTATTCCACAGTTTCGTTTTCTATAGCAGCACATCCGCAAAGTATAGTCTGGTCACTATTTATACAAAAACCATATGGGAGAAAAACACAACAACGGATATAATAAGCTCATGTATGTCCTTTTTTGCTCAAAAGCTATCATAATTTTTACAGAATATTATTGACTTAATAACCATAAACATTTATTTTTATATGGCTAAGTTGTGAATAAAAAAACGGATTTTATAATTTATAATAAAAAGGAGAATAAAATGACAAAAAAGTTTGTATATAGCTTCAAAGAAGGTGAAGCTAAAATGAAGGAATTGCTCGGTGGTAAAGGAGCAAACCTTGCAGAAATGACAAAAATCGGAATTCCAGTACCTCCAGGATTTACATTAACAACTGAAGCTTGCCAAGATTTTTATAATGACGGGCAAAATAAAATATCCGATGCAATTATTGAAGAGTACAGGTTGCATATAAAAGACCTAGAAGAAATGATGGGTAAAAAATTAGGTGATAATGATGATCCTTTATTGCTGTCTGTTAGATCAGGTGCGGCTGTTTCAATGCCAGGAATGATGGATACAGTTCTAAATCTTGGTCTAAATGATGATTCTGTTAAAGGAATTATCAGTAAAACAGGAAATGAAAGATTCGGATACGATTCTTACAGAAGATTCATTCAGATGTTTGGAAATGTTGTAATGGATATCGAAGGTTCTGTATTTGAAAAAGAACTTGAAATAGTTAAAGAAGAAAAAGGTGTTGAAATTGATACGGACCTAACTGCATCTGATCTTCAAGTTGTAATTGAAAAATATAAAGTAGCAATACAAAAAGTAGCCGGAAAATTATTTCCGCAAGATCCTTTCGAACAACTAAAGATGTCAATTGAGGCAGTTTTTGGATCATGGAATAATGATAGAGCAATCTTATACCGAAAATTAAACAGTCTTAAAGGATTAGCCGGAACAGCTGTTAATGTTCAGGTCATGGTATTCGGTAATAAAGGTGACACCAGTGGTACTGGAGTATGCTTTACAAGAAATCCAAGTACTGGTGAAAATAAATTTTATGGTGAATATTTGATGAATGCACAGGGTGAAGATGTTGTTGCAGGAATCAGAACACCTCTTGAAATAGTAACATTAAAAGATCAGAATGAAGCCATCTATAACGAATTAGTTTCATATAGAGATGGTCTAGAAAAACATTATACTGATATGCAGGATATGGAGTTTACAATAGAAGAAGGTAAACTTTGGATGCTTCAGACAAGGGGTGGAAAAAGAACAGCTGCAGCTGCGGTTACTATGGCTGTTGAAATGTTCAATGAAGGTCTTATTGACAAAGACACTGCTCTTTTAAGAGTTGAACCTGCTCAATTAGATCAATTACTTCATCCCCATCTTGATCCAAAAGCTGAAAAGGAAGTAACTGCTTTAGGAACTGGTCTTCCTGCATCACCTGGTGCAGCAGTAGGAACTATAGTTTTTGATGCTCATCTAGCTCATGATAGAAATGAAGCCGGTGAAAAAGTAATTTTAGTAAGAAACGAAACATCACCTGAAGATCTAATTGGTATGAATGCTTCACAAGGTATTCTTACAGCTCGTGGTGGTATGACATCTCATGCTGCAGTAGTTGCCAGAGGTATGGGAAAATGCTGTGTTGCAGGTTGTTCAACTGCAAAGATAAATGAAAGTGAAGGAACTTTAACATTCGGTGGTAAAGTTTATAAAGAGGGTGATTATATAACTCTAAATGGATCGAATGGTAATGTATATGAAGGAAGTGTTCCCGTATCAGAACCTGAATTATCAGGAGATTTTGGAACTTTGATGGAATGGGCTGATGAAAGAAAAGAAATGATCGTTAAAACAAATGCTGATACTCCACATGATACTGCAACAGCTATTAAATTCGGTGCAGAGGGTATTGGTCTTTGCCGTACAGAGCATATGTTCTTTGAAGCTTCAAGAATCAAAGCAGTAAGAGAAATGATCGTTGCAAAAGATACAGAGAACAGAAAAATTGCACTTGCAAAGATCGAACCTTTCCAACAAGAAGATTTTGAGGGAATGTTTAAGGAATTAGCAGGGAAACCAATGATCATCAGACTTTTAGATCCACCTTTACATGAATTTCTTCCACAGGCAGAAAAAGATATTGAAGGTGTTGCAGCTGAAATTAACGTTACAGTTAAAGAATTAAAAGAAACTATCGAAAGTCTTCACGAATTTAACCCTATGCTTGGTTTTAGAGGTTGTCGTCTAGGAGTTGTTTATCCTGAGATCTCAGCAATGCAAGCAAGAGCTATTTTCAAAGCAGCTTTAAATGTTAAGGGTTCAAAACCATGGATAGAAGTTCCATTGACTGGTAAAGTTGAAGAATATATGATCATAAAGAAAATTATTGAAAATGTAGCCGAAGAACTTGATGCAACAGATAAAGTTGATTTTAAGATTGGAACTATGATCGAAGTTCCTAGAGCAGCTTTAACAGCTGATGAATTTGCTACAGAATGTGACTTTTTAAGTTTTGGTACAAATGACCTAACTCAAATGACTTGTGGATTCAGTAGAGATGACGCAGGAAGTTTCCTTGGAAAATATGTTGACCTTGGAATTTATGAGAATGATCCGTTCCAAACTATTGACCAAGAAGGTGTTGGTAAATTGATGGAGCACTGTATTATTACATCTAGAGAAGTTAATCCTGATATTCATATCGGTATTTGTGGAGAACACGGTGGAGATCCTGAATCAGTTGAATTCTGTCATTGTATCGGACTTGACGAAGTAAGTTGTTCGCCATACAGAGTACCTATTGCAAGATTAGCTGCTGCGCACGCTGCAATTAAGTATCCTTACGAGGAAGAAGAAAATTGTGGATGTGGTTGTGATGAAGAACATGATCACAAGCATGACCATAAGCAAGAGGGTGGCTGTTGTTGTTAAATTATTTAGGGCGAATTTTATTCGCCCTTTTTTTTAATTCGAAAAATAATTATGAAAAAATTATTAATAATTTCAAATATCATTTTATTCTTGATTATTATGTTCTTGATAATGATGGGAAATCTATGGGACAGGTCTAGTCAGTATTTATCTAGGAAATTAAATATACAGGATGAATATGAATATACCGATAACCCCAAATATAAGCCTGGGGTAGAAAATTTTATGATTTTTAGTAAACAGGCAGATATTGTAATGCTCGGTAACTCAATAACTGCAGGTATCGACTGGAATGAGCTGCTAGAAAGAAAAGATATTGCAAATAGAGGCATCAACGGTGATATCACTGAAGGAATGCTTAACAGGTTGAAAACTGTTATCAAAGTTAAACCTAAAGTATGCTTCTTTCTAGGAGGAATAAACGATCTGACTAGAAGAGTTCCTCCCGAAAATATAATAAGTAATATAAAAGAGATTATTAATATTCTTTTGCAAAATAACATAAAGCCAGTTCTTCAGTCTGTAATATACACTGAACATAGATTTTACGATTTTAAGCATAATAATAAATATGTTACTGTTATCAATGAGGAATTAAAGAAATTTGCTAAAGATAATAATGTCCTGTTCTTAAATCTTAATGAACTTCTCTCAGAAAATGAGCAGCTTAAATCAGAATATACCCATGATGGCCTTCATTTAAACGCTGAAGGCTATGTTGTTTGGGGAAAGATCATAAAGGGAATAATTAACAATGAAATTAAATGAATTTGAAAATAATATCACGGAAAAAATAGTAACTGCTGTATATTTCTCTCACGATGAATGTAATATCTGCAAAGTTTTAAAACCGAAAGTAATAAACCTTGTTGATAAATATGATGACTTTGGATTTATCTATGTAAATACAAAAGAGTCACCTGACATTTGCGGTCAACATACTGTTTTCACTGTTCCGACTGTATTAGTTTTCGTAGAGGGAAAAGAAAGCAAGAGATTCAGCAGGAATTTTGCTATGAGAGAGTTGGAAGAATTGTTGGATCGGTATGAACAAATGATAGGATAGATTATGGTATAAGATATATCATTGCTATTCGTATAAGAGTTAGATATTCTACTGTTCAACGTTCAAAACAAAAGGATAACTAATGAAAATTCAACACATTTTACTGATCGGGATGGTTTTAATCGGCGTATAGTATACTTATCAAAATTATTCCACACGCACACCAAGCTCTGAGGAAGTACAAGCATTAGATTCTCCCTCAATGGGTAATTGGGAAACAAGCTATTCCACTGCAATCGCAAAAGCAAAAAAATCTGGGAAAAAACTTTTATTAGATTTTACAGGATCTGATTGGTGTGGATGGTGTGTCAGACTTGACAATGAAGTTTTTAGCAAAAAAGAATTTCAGAATTATGCGAAAGATAATTTGATACTCGTCAAATTAGATTTCCCAAGATCGATTAAACAATCCAATGAATTAAAAAAACAAAATAAGTCACTTGCTAATAAATTTGGCATAAAGGGCTACCCAACCATTATTCTCCTTGATAATAATGAAAAATTATTAGGTCAAACAGGGTATCAAAAAGGTGGAGCGGTTAAATATGTTCAACATCTTATCGGTCTAATCGGTAAGCAATAATTCAATCAAGTTTTTATAAATAATTTGTATGGTAAATTCTATAGAAATTGTATATGTTACAGCCAAATATAAATTAACGTTAGAATGGAGTTTAAAATGGGTAAAGGTGATATTAGTTCAAGAAAAGGAAAGATCAGAAGAGGAACTTCCGGAAAAACTAGACAAAAAAGAAAAATCGTTGCAGTGAAAAAAACTGTAAAGAAGTAGTAATTAAAAAAAGCCAGATTAACCTGGCTTTTTTTTATTCATCCTTCTTAAAGTATATATTTCGATTTTCATATAGATTCTGTTGAATACGAAGATAATTTTCATACCTAAAATCCGGAATATCACCATTTTCAGCACCCTCTCTGACTGCACAACCTGGTTCAGACTTATGAAGGCAATTATTATATTTACAATTACCACTTAAAGCATGGATCTCAGGAAAATAGTTTTTTAGTTCATCCCATTCAATACTCCAAAGACCAAATTCTCTTATTCCCGGAGTATCCATTATATATCCACCGTTCTTGATCGGAAATAATCTACTTTGCTTTGTAGTATGCTTCCCTTTGAGAGATTTTGCTGAAGTTTCATTTACTTTCTGCAAAACAGTTGGATCAATTGCATTTAAAATTGATGATTTTCCTACTCCTGAATTTCCTATAAAGGCAGTAATATGACCTGATGTTAGTTCTTCTATCTGATCCAGATTCGTTTTCTCTATAGTTGAGGTACCAATTACTTTATATCCAATTTTTTTATAACCTTCAATACACTCTAACTCATAGTCTGAAACTCCCAAATCAACCTTATTTACAACGATAATTGTTTCAATCTGCTGCATATCACTGAATACTAATAATCTATCAATAAATCCTGGATTAAACCTTGGTGAATAAACAGATACAATTAAAAACAGATAATCAATATTTGCTGCTATAACCTGCTCTTTTCTGATCTGATAATTCGAAGGTCTTGAAATTCTATTTTTTCTTGGAAGTATCTCTGCTATTTGATAATCATCTGTTTCTTTAACCAACCTTACATAATCACCCGAACAAACTGGATGGTGAGACCTTTTAGTTGTGTGCAAAAGCTTCCCTTTTAATCTCGCGATCACTTCTACCCCATCAACGATCACAGTGTAATCCACACCATTACCGTATAATACTAATCCTTTATCTATACCATTTATATTTGGTTCGAACTCTTTATCTATCACTTAATAGTCCTGAATATAATTTTATTTCCTTTCAATAGAGCAATTTGATTACCAATAACAGCGAAATCTTGAATATCATTCTCTTCAATAACTCTGGTTTGATATTCTATTTTGTACTGATTCTTATTTCTATCCCTGACATTAACTCTTTCAATACCTGCTTTGTGCTTGATGAATATTTTACTCTCTGAATAAACTAACTGAGTAGGTTCTTCAATAATTTTGAATGGTACAAACCGCCCATAAACACCGGAGCTAGAATATATCTCTACCCTATCATTAAATAAAATAAATATCTTATCGCTATCAAAGAAAAAATCCACAGGAATGTCTGAGAAAGTTAATATTTCACTTAATTCCTTATTTTCCAATATATAAAATTTATCGAGATCTTCGGAAGCTACAAGCAAAGAATTATAATTAATTGGATATACTTTATCCACAAAATTAAGGCTGAACAATTTATTCAAATCAAGAATTGACGTTAAATTATAATTTTCATCAAGTAAGTACATTATACCTGAGATCGAGCTGAATAAATAATTTTTTAATTTATCATATTTAATAAAATAGTCTGCAGTGGCTCCTTTACAGGCATTTGAAAGATCCATACTGTCGATCAATTTATTAGAGCTATTGTATATTTTCAGATTACTTTCGAATCCATCGAAATAATAAAATTCATTGGTGAATGATGTGAGACTAAATAAGTCACTTGAAAAAAGGAAAGTATGAAATAGCACAATCAATAATAATAAATATTTATTCAATCTATGCATTATTTCCCTAATTTATTTCTTTGAATTGTAACTATTAAGCAGATTTTACGCAAGGTTTTTAAGTTTAATATTTTCTTGACAAGCTTGATATATAAAGATATATTATTCAAATAAATGTTGAAATAATCTATATAGCAATAAATTCAAATGATGAAAGTATAAAGTAATGGCAGAAAAAGAAAAAAATAAGATAGTAGATCATTGGAATGCGCCAAAAGAAGGCTTTTGCTTTAGAGTCATGTCAAAATTTGTTACTTTTCTAACAAGTTTATTCATTTGGATATGGATGTACATATTGAATAGCACTAAATTCTATGGAAAGGAAATAATAAGACGTGAAAAAGCACCTTATGTTTTTGCTTCGAACCATGCAACGATGTTTGATTCAGGATTTATTGATTGTATCGTTTTTTTAACAAAAGGGATGTTGAGCTATAAATTTCTACCATACCATACACCCGAATATGGCAATTTCTATAAAAATTGGTTTCTGTCATTATACATGAACTTCGTAAAGTGTATTCCTTTAGAAAGAGGAAAAGGTATCGATCAATTTGCTCAAAAACTAGTCACAAAAAAACTTCAAGAAGGTAGCATTGTCCATATTTTCCCCGAAGGTACTAGAAGTAGATCGGGTGATCTTCTTCCTGGTAAGGTCGGTATTGGGAAAAGAATATACGAATCAAAAGTAAAAGCAATACCTTGCTACCATGAAGGTATCAGGGATATTTTACCCGTAGGGAAATCCATGCCGAGGATTGGGAAAAAAGTCAGAGTTATAATCGGAGAACCTATTTTCTTTGACGAATTCTTTGACATGCCGAACGTTCCTGATACCTGGAAACAAATATCGCAAAAGATTATGGATGAAATCAATAAATTAAAGAGAGAATTGCATGAACGCGAAAAAAGATAAATGCGGTAATTTTAATTTTATTTTAAGTGCTTGCTTGGAAAGAGAAGCTGAGATCGTAAAAGCAATTGGTCACTCCGTAAGAATGAAACTTTTGATAGCTATTTATGAAAAAAAGGGCATTGTAAAAAGTTTAGTTAATTGTGTTGCTGAACCACAACCTATCGTCTCTCAGCAATTAGCCGTTTTAAGAAAGCATGGTATAATCGAAGGAGTTAAAGACGGCAACAAGATTAATTACAAAATAATTGAACCTATAACTCATAATTTTATTAAAATGCTTGTAGAGCGTTAAAATGAAACAACTTAAACTAATATATTTAATCCTATTTTTAGTACTGCTTTCTTGTAAAGAAGAAATTGCTACTGTGGAAATGAAAAACTATCTCATCGATCTTAATAAGAAGAGTTATAATAAGATAATCGACAAGAAAAACGAACTTATTATAGTTGGATATTTTAGAGATAAAGATAAGCTTAATAACGATTTTAAAAAGATATTAAATGAAACAGCTGAAACACTTAAAGATAGTATTACTTTCGCTCATATAGATGTTGATAAAAATTATAAATTTGCTAAAGAAAAAGATATCAAATGTGTACCTACGTATAAGTTTATTAAAAATGGAAAAATTATAAGGTCTTTAAATGGAACTCTTGATTCTCTTCAATTGGATCTTGTTATTTCAGATATTAATTCTCCTCAAGTAAAGGATGATCCTGAAAACCTTTATTCAAATAATTAATCCCCTTATTTCAATATTAATGCCTGTTAAAAATTCTGAGAAGTTTCTTTCATTGACGATTAATTCTATTTTAAATCAAACTGAGAAAAATTGGGAGTTAATAGTTGTCAATGATGGATCAGAAGACAATAGCCTAAAAATATTGCAGAATTTTGCTGAGAAAGATTATAGAATCAAGATCTTTGATAACGAAGAGGGCTCTGGCATCATTCATGCCCTAAAAACAGCATTTAAACACAGCAAAGGTGATCTTGTAACTCGAATGGATTCTGACGATCTTATGACTGCATATAAGCTAGAAAAGATGAAAGAAATATTATTGAATCATGACAAAGGAAATGTTGTTACGGGACCTATTGAATGCTTTTCTGATGATGGTATTAAAGATGGATATCGGAAATACGAAAACTGGCTAAACACTCTTATCATTAATGAAAGTTGCTATAGTGAAATTTATAGAGAATGTGTTATCCAGTCATCCTGCTGGATGGTTCATAGCGAAGATCTTAAAAAATGTGAAGCATTTGACCTAGATATATATCCAGAAGATTACGATCTTGCTTTTAGATTTTATAAATATGGCTTAAAAGTAAGATCATATTCAGAGTTACTTCATTTATGGAGAGATCATCCTTCCAGAGTATCAAGAAATGATCCTAGATATGAAGATCAGCAATATTTCGATCTTAAGCTTAAGTATTTCTTTGAACTTGATCATGATAAGAGTAAAGTTTTGGTAATTTGGGGAACAGGTTCTAAAGGTAAAAAGTTGGTAAGAAAGCTTCAAGAGCAGTTTGAAATACCTTTTCGCTGGGTTGGAAATAATCCTAAAAAGATTGGAGAAAAGATCTATGGGGTTAAAGTTGAAAACTATCAAGTAATTAAGGATATTGCTGAGATTCAAATAATTGTAACTGTTTCAGGACCTGATGACCTAAAAGATATTGGTCAATTTTTCAAAGAAAATAATTTTGTTCAAAACGAACAATATTTTTATTTTTGTTAAAGTATGAGACGTTGCGGTGCAACATCTCTACTTTCCCTTTGCGTAGGCAACAACTTTTGAGAGAGGAATTCTAGCTGGTAATCTTGTCTTGAATTTTGCTATAAATTTTTCATTCAATTTATATAATTCCAAGTTAACCTCATCCATATCAAGTGTATTATCTGACTTAAACTTCGGTGTTTTATTAACAAAATTAAGCTCACAAATAGTAATATTTGCTCTGCTAGGATCATGACTATCTTTATGGGACAAAGGAAGACCATGAGTTCTACAAATCATAGGTCTGAATTGATATATCATACAAAGACAATCCTGCAAGAACGCACATCTTTTGTGTCTATTCAGTTTGATCTTCTTCTTGGATTTTTTGAGCATTTTACCAATAGCATAGAATTCAACCGGAAGAACAGATATATTCATACAACAATTAGTACATCCTTTTTTACAGGCTAAATGTTTCTCATGCATTTTGGTAATCTTTGCTATCTTTGTATTTGCCCTATCCAAAAAATCATTAAATTCATCTATGATCTTGAGTGTATTAGGGGGTAATTTTCTCAAATTCAGTATCCTTGATTTTTAGATCATGTACGGAAGTAACAGATACGCCAAAAGATATCATTACAGCAACTATCGCAATTAAAAATATCGTTAGAATTATAGTTCTTTTCTTTGTATTCCTACCTTCCTGAGAAGAAAAAGATGTTATCTTCATTCTCTCTTTTAATGGAAGATCTTTTTTCGTAATTTCAGTATGTACTGGCCTATAGCCAAATTGTTTTTTATCTACTTTCTTACCGAACATCAATGAGTCCTTTTATATTCTGCAAGTCCAAGCTTTAAAATATGGATAGCTTTTACTAAATCTTCAGATTTAAGCACATAAGCAATTCTTACCTGATTTTTACCTAGTCCCAGAGTTGCATAGAAATCTGAAATAGGAGCAACCATTGTAGTTTCATTATCTACATTAAAATCAGAAAGCATCCATTTTGCAAAGTCATCTGCATCATCTATAGGAAGCTCTAGTATCATATAGAAAGCTCCTTTAGGTTTTGATACTATAACGTTATCAATCTTTGACAATTCTTCGTAAGCTAGGTTTCTTCTCTTGTCATACTCAGTAATAACCTCTTCAAAATATGAATCAGGTACATCTACAGCAGCTTCAGCAGCTTGTTGATCGATACTTGGAGGACATAATCTTGCTTGACCAAACTTTAGGATCAATTTTAATAGTTCTTTATTCCTTGTTACAATATTTCCAATTCTTGAACCACAAGCAGAGTACCTCTTTGATATGGAATCGATCATAATCGCATTTTCTTCAAAATTGTCAAATTCTAAAATCGAAGTTGCTTTCTCACCATCGTAAGTGAATTCTCTATAAACTTCATCTGAAATTATATACAGATTGTTTTCTCTGGCAAAATCTACCAATTCCTGTAATTTCTCTCTCGAAAAAACAGCACCTGTTGGATTTCCTGGATTACAGAGTAGTATAGCTTTTGTCCTGACGGTAAGTTTGCTTACAAACTCAGATATCTCAGGTCGATCAAATCCTGTTTCAATTGTTGTTGTAATAGGTACAATATTAACGCCGGCCATTACAGCAAAACCGTTATAATTAGTGTAGAAAGGTTCAGGAGTTATTACTTCGTCTCCGGGAGATAAAGCAGATAACAGAGCAAATATTATTGCTTCACTTCCGCCTGTTGTTATAAAGATGTTAGATTCATCAATCTGAATGTTTACTTTGTTATAATATTCAACAAGTTTCTTCCTGTAAGATAATGACCCTTCACTCGGACCATATTCAATTACAGAAGGAATATTATGATAAGCCTTAACCATTTCATCAGGTGTTCTAATATCAGGCTGTCCAATGTTAAGATGATAGACCTTTACACCTCTAGATTTTGCATCTTGAGCAAAAGGAGCAAGTTTTCTGATAGGACTTTCCTGCATGTTTTCATCACGATTTGAAAGTGATATGTTTCCCATTTTGTATATCTCCATAGTTTAATATGAATTTCATCTTAGAACATACATAGTATTGTATTTCCGAAAAGAAAAAATAAACAATGACTTGATTAATGTCAATAAATTTGATTAAACTATATTATGTAATATGTTAAGGCATTGTTAATGGGATCCATTCAAAATCGTTATCCTCGTGTTTGATACGGAAGTCCAGTAAAATCAATAATCCGTCACCCTGAATTTATTTCAGGATCTATTCCTTTGCTCCGTAATCTTTTAGCAATTTGATCATTTCAGGATTGTTTTTTGTTTTTTTAGCAACATCTAATACTGTAACACCTCTATAATTCTTCAAATGTATATCAGCTTTATTTTCAAGCAATAGTTTAACTGCATCCTGCTTGTTGCTTATAACCGCCATTGTTAAAGCTGTCATATTCATTTTGTTTTTTAGATTTACATCGGCACCTTTTTCTAACAATAATTTCATAACCTCAATATTTTCGATCGAGCACATTAAAGGTGAAAAATCCCCAGTTCCGACAAAATTTAATTCAATATCACTATTAATCATCTCTTTTGCACGATTATACTCTTTATTAATCAAAGCATTAATTAGACTTTGAGAGTTTGGCACGTAGCTTTCTTCTTTTGCTCCGTATTGTAGTAATAGTTTCGAAATATTTTTATAGCCTTTTTCCTTTGAAATAATAAAAGCTGTTTTATTGTTTTCATCTCTCAAATTCACATCAGCTTTATTTTCCAATAGCATCTTAATAAAATTTAATTTTTTATTTTCTTTCGTGTATTCATTTGAGATAGCTTTAATTAAGGGCGTTTGACTTAATTGATTGATTTCATTTATATCCATACCAAGTTTAAGCAACAATTCTACTTTCTTTTTACTACATTTGGTTGCTGCTAACAATAATGCATTATCTCCTTCAAGTTTATCTTTTAATTCAATATTTGCTCCATATTTAATAAGTAATTCTAGTATGTTCGTAGAATCCGCTTGCATTAATGCAGTTTGACTATAACCACTTTTTCCATTTACATTAGCTCCATTTTTCAGTAAAAGTTTTACTGCTTCATATTTATTGAAGCTTGCAGCCAGAGTTAAAGGGAGGTCTCCACCGTCATCTTTTTTATTTAAATCTACACCATCTCGTATGTATTGTTTCAATGCTTCAATTTCGCCAGAATAAGCAGCTTCGTAAATACCTTCTTTTATCCATGGGTAAAGATAAAATGAGAATAAAACAATAAAACACATTACTATTTTTCCTGTTTTCATAAAACACCCAAGTATATTTAAATCATTTTCTCAACATATGTTAAATATAAGATTTTAAGATTTGGATTCATAATCAATTATCTCATAGATTTTCTTAACAAAAACAAGTATCTTTTGAAAAGTGTATAGAACTTATTAATCTTAGAATAGTAAATAGCTTTATGAATTTATTGAGAAATGAAAAATTTATCAGAGTAGTAAAATTATTGCTTTTAGCTTTAGTTTTATTTTTCGTAGTAAAAAACATTGTGGACAATTTCTCATATATTAAAGATATCAATCTTTTAAATTTAAACTTTGGATATATACTTCCCGCATTGTTGGTGACCATAATATCATTATTTATCCCTGTGTTTGCTTGGAGATATCTACTTGGAACACTTGGAGCTGATCTTAAAATATTAAAAGCTATGAGAATATGGTTCATATCTAATCTTGGAAGATATATACCCGGAAAAGTCTGGCAGATCTCAGGATTGATACTTCTAAGCAATAAAGAAGGTGTGACTAAAAAAACATCATCTGTAAGTGTGATTTATTCTCAAATCGTAGCAAATTCTATTGCTCTCTTACTTTGGGTTGTATTTACATTCGGAGATAACAACTGGAAAGGCAATTTATTAATTCTAATCGTGATTTTAGTTTCACTCAGTTCTTTTCCATTCATTATCAATAAATTAGTTAATATTATTTTGATTAGAATGAAAAAGCAAAAAAATGAGTTCGTCGTAAGTTATAGCAAGTTTATAATCTATGTTCTATCCCAGCTATTAAATTGGCTTGTGATGGGATTAGCTTTTATAATTTTTATCAATTTATTTACTGACTTATCAATCTTTGATCACCCAACAACATTGTTTATCTTACCTATAAGTTGGACATTGGGATTATTAGCAATATTTGCTCCCGGTGGTATCGGTGTTAGAGAGGGAATCATGACCGTTTACTTATCAATGTTCATCAGCCCAGGACTTGCAGCTGTAATACCTTGGATATATAGAATATGGTTAACTGTTTTCGAGTTGCTTTTGGCAGGAATATTTTATTTCTTCAAAGGTGATATTGAAAAGAAATAATAATAAATTGAACTTATAATATACTTAGTAAGTTGAAGAAAATATAAATTGAGGAAGAAATTATTATGGCTATACTATCTTTATTAACAGACGAAGAGTTGATGTTCAAATTCCAAGGCGGGAAGGAAGAAGCATACAATGAGATCGTAGATAGATATAAGAATAAATTGACAAATCACATATTCTACTATACAAAAAACAAAGAATCCGCGGAAGATATTGTACAGGATGCTTTTATCCGGGTATATCTTAATAAAGATAAATATAAAGAGATCGCAAAGGTTTCTACTTGGGTATATACTATCACAATTAATCTTGCAAAGACATTTCTGGCTAAAGAAAAAAAGAAGAATAAGTTTTCTATCACTGGAAAAGATGGTGAAGGTGATTTTGAAATACCTGATAAAAAAACAACAACTGACAAAGAAGTTCTTGTAGGTGAACTTGGTGATATAATAAAAGATTCCATAGATAGTCTAGATGAAAAATTCCGGGAAATAGTAATATTAAGAGATGTTGACAAAATGAGCTATGATGAAATAGCGACAGTTCTTGATATTCCAGAAGGGACCGTTAAGTCAAGATTAAACAGGGCTCGATTGAATTTAAGAGAAGTTCTGGTTGATTATGTTAAATCGTAACAAAAGTGATTTTTATTTGAACAAAGTATAATTTACGAAAGTTTAAGAATTGACAAATCAAAGTTATTCGGAGAGAATTAGAAAATGGAAAACTGCAACAAAATAGAACAAATGGTTATTGACGGCACTATCACCACTGATATTGCTTATGAATTAAGTAACGAAGTACAAGAACACATTTCTTCTTGCGATAATTGTAAGAAATTCGTTGCTGAAATTAGAACTATATCGCACACTTTATCAAGTGCTGAGAAATTAACTGTTTCCGATGACTTTGATCAACAGTTGCAAATAAAGTTAGCAAAGCACAATAGACATACCTCCATAACAGAAGTAAAGAATGTATCAATCTTCACAAGAATGACTTATTATGTCGCAGGAGTTGCAGCTGTATTGCTTGGTTTCTTCTATATCAGCAACATGGGCATTGTAGATGACAAAGGTCTGAATTTAGATCAAAACATCAATGTTGCGAGTACTATAGAAGATAGTTCAATTCTTATTAAAGACTCTTTAGAAAACTTGAAAGAAAGTGTCATTAATGACGAAGAACTGCGAAATAGAGTCGGCACTGATAGTGAATAGCGATACCTTTGAAAAATAAAAAAGGCCGATCGGATGATCGGTCTTTTTTTTTATAATAAAATATCAATTTAATTGCATAATATATATATATAATATATATTTCAGCTCAGTAAATCTGAATCAAAAAGGAACAAAATGATTATCAATAAACTTTTACCAATTGTAGACAATTCAAAATCTTTACCATCATTTTATATAGCTAAAAATCTCAAAAAAGATGAACTAGAAGATGTGATAACTTTATATGATTTTTTGCTTAATCCAAAGAATAACAACTATAAAGATGATAAAAAAGTAAAAAGGATTAATTAACGAATTGAAGATATTATTTTTGGGTATTGGTAAGACAAAGCACAAATTCCTAATTGAAGGTATTGAAAGATATAAAAAATTATTAAGTCCTTTTTCCAAAGTAGAAGAAAAGTATTTAAAAGAAGAATCCAAAGATTCTATCAACACAGAAAGTGAAAAGTTAATAAGATCTATCCCCGCAAATTATTATAAGATACTTCTTGATATAGAAGGCAAGAAATTAAAATCAGAAAATCTGGCAAAGATAATTCAAGAACATAGAAATTCATCAACCCTAGGAATAGTATTTATAATCGGTGGATCAGATGGTGTTAACGATCAAGTACGTAAAGTTGTAGATCTAAGAATCTCTTTCTCAGGATTTACAATGACACACCAAATGATTAGGTTATTTCTCTCAGAACAGATTTACAGAGCATATACAATAATTACAAATAAAAAATATCATAAATAAATCGGATAAAATACAATGAGAAACATTTTAATTTCCATTATAATAGCAGTAACGATCACAGCAGGCACAAATTATCTACTCGAAAATTTAGGATTTTCTATCCTTATAGCTGTAATTGTAGGTATAATTGCTTTCTTCATATTGACAAAAAAAACAATGAAAGAGCTTGAAGTATTAAATGAGAAAGCTCAAAAAGCGATATACAGCCAAAAATTTGATCGAGCTATAAGGATCTATGAGAGTGGTCTTGAATTAAGGAAGAAAAGTCCTTTCATTGCAGGGCAGATCTATGGAATGATCGGCATGCTATATTTTATGAGAAGAGATAACAAAAATGCAAAACCTAATCTCCAAAAAGCTTCATCCCTTAATTGGGTTTCAAAAGGAATGCTTGGAGTAATTTATATGCATGAGAAAAATCCTGTTGAAATGGAAAAAGTATTTAAAAACATGATCTCAGCAGGGAAAAAAGAAGGTCTTGCATGGTCTTTATATGCTTATTGCTTGGATAAGATAAGCAAAAGAGAAGAAGCAATTAAGATATTGGAAGAAGGAAATAAGAAACTCAAAGAAGTAGATGACAGAATAAAGTCTAATATTTTAGAACTTCGAAATGGTAGAAGAATGAGAATGAAAGCATTTGGAGATCCATGGTATCAATTTATGTTAGAAAATCCACCCAGAAAGAGAATGATGCAACAAGCCAGTCCATCTCAAGGAAAATTCAAAAAAAATGCAATGTATAAAGGTTAATAATATTATCCCAACAGGATATAACACCTATAACCATAGGATTTAACCTGTGGGAACAGAAGTAGGAGGAGAAAATGAGACTCGGAGTTAATGTAGATCATATTGCAACTATAAGAGAAGCCAGAAAAACATACGAACCGGATCCAGTAGCAGCTGCAATTTTAGCAGACTTGGCCGGAGCAAATGGAATAGTATCACATTTAAGAGAAGATAGAAGACATATTCACGATACAGACCTTCGAAGATTAAGAGAAACAGTGAAAAGTTTCTTGAATATGGAAATGGGTGCAACAGATGAAATGGTTAAAATAGCTATTAAAACAAAACCTGATATGGTAACTCTTGTACCTGAGAAAAGAGAAGAGCTTACTACTGAAGGTGGTCTTGATGTAATAAACCAAAAAGACCATCTTAAAGATGTTATTTTTAGATTAAAAGAAGCAGGTATTAAAGTCTCTATTTTTGCAGATCCTGATATTCAGCAAATAAAAGAATGTTCAAGGATCGATGCAGATTATATTGAAATACATACAGGTCACTATGCTAATGCAAAAACAGATAGTGAACTTATTGAAGAACTGGAAAGAATTAAAGAAGCTGCAATATATGGCGAGAAATTAGGCTTAGGTGTATCAGCAGGTCATGGTCTCAATTATCATAATGTTAAAGAAATTGTAGCGATTGAAGAGATCGAAGAATTGAACATCGGTCATTCAATTATTGGAAGAGCAAGTTTAGTTGGAATTGACAAAGCTGTTAAAGATATGTTGAAATTAATGGAAAGATAAATATTTCTATCTCCACCCAAGGAGAACATTCCCAATATTCGATTCAAATTTATTTTCCAAATTATCTTCCAACTCAGAGAAAAGATCTATTCCTGTGGCAGATTCAACACTGTCAATACTTACAATATATTCTTCCAGATTATAACTTTTATCATCCTGATAGATCACAAATGCATTTGATCGATAACTTCTATTCTCTAGAACGACAATGATCTTATAAAAGGCATCCGGGATTTCTATTTTATCTTTTATATATGTATGGTCATCATCATAGATAGAACCGGTGATAACCCATGACTCATTATATTTTAAAGTCCACTTCCTGACTGCTTTTTCTAAATTCAACCAAATTTTTCGATTGAAACTTGGTTTCTGCGGAGCAATGTTAGTCAAATAACATGCCTCAGACTCACAAAGAAGGTCACGCCCCTTCATATCTGCCTGTGCAGCTAAATGTCCCCTATCGTAACCAGATCTCGTAAAATCAGAAGTTCTGACCTTGTTTTTGTCTTCAATAGTTGGGTCTGGTTTGAATTTTCTTTTGTCTAAGAATTTATCTCCGTTGATATAATCATCAGTAATATGATAACTGACCCAATCGGGAGTTTTCCTATCATTGTTGTAACCTAAGACTAATCCACGATATTTAAATATTTTGTTTTTCGAAGAAATTGGTATACCCCAGATAATATGCTCATTGTTAATACCTGGCTGAGGGAAATTGCCAACAACTATTTTCTTCAATTCTTGCTTATATACCAGGAAATACCAAAGTATAAATGCCAACATAAAAGCTAAGAGTAATAAAACTTTATTTTTCATTTTAATTTTAGTACTTGGTTATATACTCATCTGTTTCCCATTTATGTACCTGCGAAGAATATCTTTTCCATTCATTTTCTTTAGCATAAATAAATTGCTTAGAAATATGCTCTCCAAGACTGTCTAAAATAATTGGATCTCTTTTCAAGTAATGTAATGCTTGACTTAAAGTAGAAGGCAGTGTGTCTATCTTGTATTTCTTTTTTTCTTTTTCCGTAAAATCAAAAATATTACCAACAACGGCTTCCGGAGGAGTGATTTTATTCTTAATACCATCTAAACCTGCCTTAAGGCATGCTGCTATCGCTAAATAAGGATTTGCTGATGGATCTGGCACCCTAAATTCTACTCTGGTAGCAGTTCCTCTTTTATCCGGAATTCTTATCAATGGACTTCTATTCTTTAATGACCAGGCAATATTCACAGGAGCCTCATAACCCGGTAGTAATCTTTTGTATGAATTAACTAAAGGATTTGTTATCGCAACCAGAGCTTTTGCATGCTTTAAAAGTCCACCTATATAATACAAAGCTGTCTGGCTCAATTGATATTTCATTTTCGGATCATAGAATGCATTTTTACCATCCTTGAACAATGACTGATTCAAGTGCATACCTGAACCATTGATCCCGTAAACTGGCTTAGGTAAAAATGTTGCTAAAAGTCCAAATTGTTTTGCTACTTTTCTAACAATAAAAGTAAAAGCTGTAATATTATCTGCTGTTTTCAGTGCAGAATCATACTTGAAATCTATCTCATGCTGACCTGCAGCAACCTCATGATGAGAAGCTTCAATTTCAAACCCAAGATTTTGCAGTAAAATAACGATCTCTTTTCTTACATCATCACCTTTATCTAATGGAGCAAGATCGAAATAACCAGCATTATCATGCACATCAAGTACTGCTTCACCTTTTTCATCAAAATTAAAAAGAAAAAATTCAGGTTCAGGACCAACAAACATCTCAAATCCAATATCTTTAGCTTCTTTAACAACTTTCTTTAAAGCATACCTTGGGCATCCTTCAAAAGGTTTTCCGTCGGTAGTATAAACATCGCAAAGTATCCTGGCAGTTTTATTTCTGCCTTCACCCCATGGAAAGATTAATAAAGAATCCATATCAGGCTTTAATATCATATCAGATTCTTCAATTCTCGTAAACCCATCTATTGATGAACCATCGAACATGATCTCACCATCAACAGCTTTTTCAAACTGACTCTTTGGAACTTCAACATTTTTCTGAATTCCTAAAATATCAATAAATTGAAGTCGTAAAAATTCAACTTTCTCTTTTGCAAGAATTTCAAGTATCTTTTTTTTGTTCACGTTCAGCTCCTTTTGTTAAAGCTTATATTGAAGTTCATAAACGAATATCTTCATCCATTTTCTTCCGGATTGATACGATTGTATCTTATCAGAGTAAATATTTAATATTTCATAGTTATTATCAGCAATATTTTCCTCGAATAACTCAACAGCTTTGTCTCCACTGTTATCTGAAAATCCAAGTAATATCTTACCCTCAGAATTTAAATGATCTTTCGAGACAGATAAAAATGCTTTCACTGTAGCTTGATCTTTATCATTTAACGCCAATTCACTTCTGTTTGACGACCTAGCATCTATCCATGGTGGATTAAAAACAATCAGATCAAATTTACGATCAATATTCTCATACAGAGATCCCGGGTTCATAGCGATTAATTTGTTTGTTGATATTTTTGATCTTTCCAAATTTAATAACGCGGAAGCAATTGATTCCGGCAATATATCCGTAAAACAAATAGTACTATTCTCAACTTGATCGTTCAATATATACGAGATCACTCCGGAACCACAACCCATGTCTAAGATCTTCAGATCAATCTTTGATTCTTGCTCCACTATTGATTTCTTAAAGAGCTGATATGTTTCTTGAGATTTCGGAAGCAAAACATTTATACCGGTTCTAAATTCTGAATCAGTTGCTTTAACTTCAATACTTTCCTTCAGTTTCTTTTCAAGATCATTATAAAACCTAAATGGCAGCAAGAAGTGTTGATCTGAATATTTA
>JAQIDB010000030.1 GCA_027858225.1 Candidatus Delongbacteria bacterium | reverse complement strand
CCTGGTGAGATCAGAGATGGTATTGCAATGAATATTGTCGGAGATACAGTAGTTGTAGCGGATGATTCAGGTAGAAAACTTGTAAAATTTGACTTTGACGGAAATCATATCTCTGATACGTCATTCGGTGCTGCAAGGATACCTAAAGTATTCTCATCCATGAACGATAAGCATTCTATCGGTTATGTATGGTTCGAAGGTATGGAAGATAAAGATTATGTTGTTACTGTGGCTCTTTCAATCATAGACAATAAATTCAATGAAGTAAAAGTTCTTGATTCAACAACAAAAAAGTTCATACAAGGAAAATTTAATATTGCTGATATGATCGGTGCATTCGCTTATTCAAAGGAAAATATATTTATTTGCTCTCCTTCGGCAGACAAATTATATATAAATGTATTCGATCTTGAAGGTACCGAATTATACCGTATCAGTAAAAATTACAGAAAACAAATGATGTCAGCAAAAGAAATGAAACTGTTCAATACAGGAATGCAGAAAACATTCGGACTGGTTATGGATGAAGTATCAGTTCCTAAAAGAGCTGTTAATGGATTGCACTATGATAAATATGATCGATTATGGTCAT
The DNA here is from genome assembly GCA_027858225.1 of Candidatus Delongbacteria bacterium. GTDB lineage: Bacteria > UBA4055 > UBA4055 > UBA4055 > UBA4055 > WTAK01. The sequence continues at coordinate 13,553 of JAQIDB010000030.1, read as the reverse complement.
TAACTTCTACTGAAAGAGATTCTTTGAATCAGGATATTTTTTATGCTGATATTTTCAAGGATGGAGTTTACCTAAACAACATCGAAGTTCCACAACTTACCGGAGTTGATTATTTCGATATCGGACGTCAGCTATATTTCATAGGGAATTATATCTATTCACTCGATATGGAAGCAAACGAGATCAAAGTATTTGATTATTAGGAACTTTCGATCCCTAATATAACATTAGGTACAGGTCTTAAAGCCGGAGGAGACCAGCCTAAGGTATCTTAGGTGTGAAGGTTTCCTGCACCTAATGTTGTTCAATTTCAAAAGTTTTCTTTTGCTTTATATCATTAATATTTTATATGCCTATCAAAAAAGTTATAACATAATATAAAATTATTTTTGAACAAAAGTCAAGGATTTTTTTATGATTAATGTCATGTTTATCAATTTCATAATGATTTTAAACATGGAATATCTTTTCATACTTTCTTAACTTCCTTTCCTAATTTAAAATAAGTGACGTCATGTATTTAAAAATAAAAAACGCAAATATTCATAACCTTAAGAATTTCTCTGTTGAAATTCCTCATAACAAATTTGTATGCATTACAGGTGTTTCAGGTTCCGGAAAATCCAGTCTTGTGGCTGATATTATTGAAAAGGAAGCGAACAAACGATTCTTTGAATCTTTCTCTGTGTATGCAAGGACATATCTTGCTAAAACGGGTGAAGTAGATGCCGACATCTCAGGTATAAGACCGGTAGTTTCGATCAAGCAGAAAACCATCACAGGTGATCTTAGATCTACAGCTGGAACTCTCAGTGGCATAACCGATCTTTTGCGGTTACTCTTTGCCCGATGTGGTAATACTCCTGAAAATATTAAACTTTCGCGTGGAATGTTCTCATTCAATAATCCTGTTGGTCAATGTTCTCATTGCTTAGGTCTCGGAGAAGAAGAGTATGTTGACGAAAAACTTCTGATCGAAGATGAGATAAAAACGCTAAGAGACAGAGCTCTCAAAATCACGTTAAAAGACGGGTACACTATCTATTCTCAGGTAACGATCGATGTGCTTGATCAAGTGTGTCAAAGTGAAGGTTTCAATGTTGATATTCCTTTCGATGAATTAACTGAATATCAGAGAAATGTAATTTTTCACGGTAGTGATAAGATCAAGATAGCTTTTGGTAAACATACACTTGAATCCAGAATGAAATGGGTTGGTATCACTGCAAAACCGAGAGATGAAGGCTATTACAAAGGTATTATTCCTATTATGTCGGAGATCTTGAAGAGAGACCGGAATAAAAATATACTTAAATTTGTATCTTCAAAGACCTGTTCTCATTGTAACGGTTCAGGACTTAAGAAAGAATCTCTGAATGTTACATTCACTGATAAGAATTTCCCTTTCTATACTAGCAGAACATTTTCAGAGTTAAATGATATTTTCACAGCTATAAATTCAACAGATGAAGTTCAGAAAGAAATAATCTCTGCTATTCTTAAAAAATGTGAAGTTCTGATCAATCTGGGATTAGGTTATCTTACTCCTGAGAGAAAGTCGAGTACACTTTCCGGAGGAGAATCCCAAAGACTTAGAATTGCAGCTGTTCTCGATTCCAAAATGTCAGGCATAATGTATATCTTCGATGAACCATCTATAGGTTTACATGGAACTGACAACTTTAAACTGATAACTGTTTTTAAAGAACTTGTCAGCAGAGGAAATTCTGTCATAGTAGTTGAACATGACAAAGATACAATCTTAGCTTCTGATCATCTGATAGATATCGGACCCGGAGCAGGTTACCTCGGTGGAAAATTATTATTCAACGGTAATACAAGCGATTTTATCCGTAGGGACAACCTCCTATGGTTGTCCGAATCGGAATCAATCACGCAAAAAGAATTAAATAACGAGATCGTTTTCAAACAACCTGTTCAAAATGACTCCGAATACCTATCCATAAAGAACGCACATCTCAATAACCTGAAAGATATCAATGTAGATTTTAAATTAAACCGCTTAAATGTAGTAACAGGTGTTTCCGGAGCAGGAAAATCAAGTCTCGTTAACGGAGTTGTTGCTAAGAATTTTAAGAATGTCGTTGAGATAGATGCAAAGCAACCTGGAAAGAATTCTCGATCAAATGCTATGACATATACAGGTATCTTTGATGCTATCAGAAAGCTATTCTCAAAACTCCCTGATTCTCTACCTGCAACAGCTTTTTCATTCAACACAGGTACAGGCAGATGTGAAGAATGTCTTGGCAAAGGCGAAACTGAGATCACTATGCATTTTCTTGATAATATTAAATTGACCTGTAGCAGCTGTAACGGTAAAAGATTCCACGATGATGTTCTTAAAATAAAATACAAAGAAAAAAGTATTTATGATGTACTTGAACTTGAGATATCAGAAGCCTGTGAGTTTTTCAGAGATGAAAAGAAAATATTCTCAAAACTGGATATTCTGAACAGACTTGGATTAGGATATTTAAAACTTGGTCAACCGACTTCAACTTTGTCAGGTGGTGAAGCAAAGAGACTTAAGCTTTCTGCTTTCCTTGATACAAAAGCTAAAGATAACCTGATACTGCTTGATGAACCTACTACAGGTTTATCAATGTACGACACGAAAGTTCTGCTGAAAAACTTGGAAGATATCAGCAAAGTTGGTAATACTATCATAGCTATAGAACATGATGCATATTTTATCTCTCAATCTGATTATATCGTTGATCTTGGTCCTGGGGCAGGCGATCAAGGTGGAGAAGTTTTATATCAAGGATCACTGAAAGGATTGCTCAACTGTAAAAGATCTCTGACTGCTAAGATATTCGATCTTAATAATAAAATTGTCCACAAAGAAAATATTATTTCCGATAAGATCATACTTAAAGATGTTTCAACAAATAACCTAAAGAGTATCGATCTTAAAATAGAGAAAAACAAGATCACTTTGGTCAAAGGTGGCGAAGGTTCAGGTAAGACTAGTCTTATTACAGATACATTGTTCAATGAAGCAAATAATCTTTATCTATCTTCTCTTTCTGCCTATGCTAGGCAATTCATCGGTACTTCATCCAAAGGAGAATTTGGATCGATTAGAAATCTCAGTCCTGCGATATCATTATCATTGGAGAAAAGAAGAAATGACAGAATCTCTTTTGCACAAGTAAGTGGACTATACGAACTTTACAGATTGCTCTACTCAAGATTCAGCTCAACTGATATAGAACTTCCTGTACACCAGAAAAACAATTCTCTATTCTCATTCCTACATATAAACGGTGCCTGTCAGAATTGCAGTGGTAGAGGTATTGTTGATGAAGTTGATGTTAACAAACTTGCAGATTTCAAACTTTCACTGGAAGATGGTGCAATGAATGGTAGTAAACCGGGAAAATTCTTCTCTGAGTTGACTGGTCAATACATGGCAACTCTTTACACGGTGATGGAATTAAGAAATATTGTTCTCGGTAAGAATCTTGAAGATTATAGTAAGGATGAACTTAATTTGATCTTCAACGGAACAGGAGATATTGAATACGATGTCAACTGGTCTTATGAGAGAGCTACGAGAAAAGGTGTTCATAAATTCAGAACTAAATGGATCGGATTTGCTAATCTTGTAAGAGAGGATTATTTAATAAATCTGCATAATATTAAGAAAAAGAATTTTGATTCATTACTATCTGAGAAAAAATGTTCTGTCTGCAATGGAAAACGATTGAATAATACAGCTCTGAGCTATAAAATAAATGACTTTTCTATCAGTGAATTAACAAATAAGAGTATTAAGAACTCAATAGAATTCTTTAAAAGTTTAAAATTAGATAACAGTGAAGTGTTAACTGATAAGATATTGAAGAAATTACAAAGACTGGAGAAATTCAATCTTGATTATATCACTCTTAGCCGATCTTATAATACACTTTCATCAGGGGAAAAACAGAGACTAAGGCTGGCTATGCTTGCTGAGGAGAAACTTACGGACATTCTATATATCCTTGATGAACCTGCGAATGGACTTTATTATAAAGAAGAACATCTTATCAGTGAAGCTTTGAAGGAACTGAAGGATCTTGGAAATACAATTGTTATTTCTGATCCAAAGGAAAGATTTGTTTCAGTAGCAGATAATATTGTAGAACTCAAAGATGGAATGATAAAGTTTAACAATGCTGCATTGAGCTATCATAATGACCATTCTATTACAAAACAGGTGTTCCCTAATGGGAATAGAACTTTCTCAGTCAAAAACGCTTATTTACATAATTTAAAGCATATTGATGTCGACTTTGAATATAATACTTTAAATGTAGTTCACGGACCATGTGGAAGTGGAAAATCTACCTTAGTTTTCAAGGTACTCGCTGAGTCTCTAAAAAATAGAATCACAGGATGTAGATCTGTTGATGCAAATTTTGAAAATATCATTGTAGCTGATGATCATTATTCATCAATTACTGTAGGTTCTTTCTTCGGTATGAATAATATTGTCATCGACAAACTAGCTAAAGCTAACAAAGTTAAGAAAGCTATATTCACAGCTTCGAGCAGCTATTGCCCTGCCTGTCAGGGAAAAGGTATAATTAAAGGGAATCTTGATTTTCTCAGAGAAACTGATAAAATTTGTTCGGTCTGTGAAGGAAAGAAATACAAACCAGAGATACTTGAATATAAACTCTCCGATAAGAATATTTATGAACTGCTGAATTTATCTATTGATTCACTTTCTAAAATCGTAGAAAAGAAACAACTGTCCAATCTGAATAAATACTTCAAAGATCTAGGGATAAATAATCTCTCTCTGAACAGAAAATTTACGACTCTTTCAACCTGGCAAAGAAAACGACTAGTTCTTATCAAGGAATTGCTAAATAACCCTAAGAATAATCTCATTGTTATTGATGAACCTTCTGCAGGATTAGATCTGCATGATATTGAAATTCTATTGAAATCTTTTAAAATTCTTATAGAGAATAATACATTGATAATCACTGAGCATGATTATCATTTGATCAACTGTGCAGGAAAAAGTATTGAACTTGGACATGGTTCTGGTGAGAAAGGTGGATACCTTGTAAACAAACTATAAGATATGAACTATAAACTATGAGCTAAAAAAAATACAGCTTTCTAAGTTTTCTTGAGCTTCTTTTTCATAGTAACTATAGATGCAGAAACCATTTTTTGAAGTTCTGAAAGATCTGAAACAATTGAATTAAATTCTGCTTTTGAAATATATTCTGTACGATGTAATAATATTAACCAATATTCAGTTTCACTAGCTTCCTTTTGAGATATCGCTAATTTATGTATGAAATCTAGAGTGCTTTCTGCGTGTTTACTTTCGCGAATATTAGCACCAATAGAAGTACCGGATCTAAGTAATTGTTTAGACATTACGTATTCAGACTTTTTCTCTCTTAATAATTTATAAAGTTTCACTATTCTTACTGCAAAATCTAAACTTTTCTCTTTTAATACCATCTCTACCTCTAAATCTTTTGACTTTAACTCATAGTTTATAGCTTATAGTTCATAGTTGCAACTTAAATATCGTCACGATATTTAAGTTGAATCCCTTTCAAAAAAGTCCTTAAGATCTGATCTTTACATTCTCTATAGTGTTTATGACCAGGTTTTCTGAAAAAGGCACTTAATTCATGACTACTGATTCGAATATCGAATAAACTTAAGATATTTAAGATATCATCAGATTGTAAGTTTAAAGCGATCTTTAATTTCATCAAAATAATATTATTAGTTAATTGTTTTTCAGGTTTGGGTTGTTCCCCTTCCCTCTTCCCTCTTTTGAAATTGATCAGACCATTTAAGAAAGTTGCGAATGTCTTATCATTTATAGGTTTATAATCTTCATCCTCATCTTTCTTCATCCAATCACTTACTTGTGCACGGGTCACTTCAAGATCAGCAAGACCGAATATCTTTATCATTTGTAAATCTTCAAAATCAAAAGTATATCTAATTCTTCGTAAAATATCGTTATTTAACATATTCGTTTCCTTTCTTTAAATTAAACCTACGGCATATAATGGATATGACTCCAGATCAAAATTAATAACTTTTTCAACTCCTTTAGAAACAATCTTATACGAAACAGATTGTTTTGAATATTTATTCAAGTCAAACCTTATTGCTTTATCTACATTCTTAAGATGTATAAATTGATGTAAAGATTTTAAAGCTCCACTTTTACCGGATTTTACCTCTATAGGTATTATTTCTCCATCAATAACTGTCACAAAATCTACTTCTGCATTACCTTTTTTATTTTCTCGCAACCAATAATTCAAGTCAAATGATCTTGTCATATCATCCGATAGTATCAGGTGTTGAGCAATAAATTGTTCTGCAATTTGTCCTTTATTTATCAAGGTATCATTTTCCAATGCGGTAATATTCTTTAAATCTAATCCGCAAATGTGATTAGATAAGCCAACATCCAGAAACATTAACTTATAAGTATTCTGTGACTGCATAGCTTCTAACGGTAAACCCGAACAATCTGAACTATAAACAGGATTACAAATTTTAGCTTTTATGAGCAAGTCTATGCAATCTCGGATCTCTTTAGATTTATGATCTTTTGAATAGTTAGAGTATTTAACTTTTTGTCCAATATTTTGAGGTATCGCTCTAAAGATTTTCTGTAGTAATATCAGATTTTTGTTCTTTGGACTATATTTTGAAAAATCATCCATGTAAGTATCGCAGATAGAACGATGAACGGATTTAACTTCATTTAGCTTCTTTGTTTCCTTAAAGGCTAAAACCGCCTCTGGCATTCCTCCAATAAAAAGATATTCTTTAAATTTTTCTATCATTTTCAAATGAATAATATCTGGAATATTTTTTATCTCATCAACTGATGAAATATACTTTATCAGATCAGGGTACAAATTGAAAAGATACTCGTTAAAAGACATTGGTCCAAGATAACGATAATCAATCCTGCCGACCGGCATAGAAAAGTTATGTTCGGATAAAGTAAATTCTAATAACGAACCAGCCGCAATAACAGAAATATCATATCTTTCTTCATAAAAATATCTTAAACAAGCTAAAGCATTTGGCGTAGCTTGTATTTCATCCAAAAATAAAAGTGAGTTTTCATTGAAAGATTTCCCAGAAATCCCTTCTAATTCTTTTAGAATGATATTCATATCAAATGATTTAAATATTTCGTCTAAATACAGGTATTTTTCAAGATTTATTTCAATTAGATCAAGATTGGAATTATTTGCAAACATTCTGACTAAAGTTGATTTTCCAACTTGCCTTGCTCCACGAATTATAAGTGGTTTTCTTTTATATGAATTTAACCACTCATTTAAACTATTTTCAACAAAACGAATCATAACAACCCTTACTTTACGCTCAATCAACTTTGAAACATACCCCTATTTACAACTACTTTTAGATATAACAAGGGGGTGTTTTATCTAAATATACGAAAATATATTGAATTATCCAAATTCATTATTTTTAGAATTCGTAGGGGAAGGCTCCAACGCCTTCCCACTTCGGATTATTTGTATTGGAATACACCAGCGGGAGACCGTGGGAGGTCTCCCCTACGAATACACGTATGGATTATTTTTCTAATAAAACAAATTCTTTTAAATCTGAATGCAATATTTTATCAAGTTCTGCAAAATTATCTACTCTTGTTTCAGTAAATAAAAAACCGAAAAGAGGATACTCTTTATGATCTACCTTTCTAAATTCTAAAGGTTTTTCGAAACAAGAAATCAATTTTTCAGAATCAAATGATTTAATCTTATCTACAGATATCCCTGTTGAATTATCAAGGATAACTATACTAAAAATCTTATCTTCTTTCCCTTTAAGAATTTCATTCCAGTCCGGTATTTTTTGTGAGTAATAATACAAGTATGGATTAAAACCATAAGCACCATAAGTTGAATCTGCTGTTGTACACCAACCGCCAAACCGCATTGGATTCACCTCGATAGGTAATAAATCTCCATCATTACCCCTTCTTAATTCTATATGCACAGGAAAGTTTTTTACTTTAGCTAATTTTCCAATATCCCGTACAAATTCAGTAAACTCTTCAAGATTATTTTCTATTATCTCTTTTGAAGTAGTATAAACCCTGTCGCTTACATCTTCATCTGAAGAAAAAGTATGCTTGTGTATTCCTACAACAACTGGCTCACCAGTCGATGTATAATAGGCATCAACGGCAAATTCTTCTCCCGTAATATATTGCTCAATAATAAATGAACTGGTATCAAGTACTACATCAGGGTATAAGCCTTTTACTTGATCCATTTCTATGTATATTGAATCAATTGTTTGTACCCAATCATCATAATTTGTAACTCTATAGACACCCATGCTGAAAAAACCAATACTAGGTTTTATGATAAATGGTACAGGTAATTCATCAAAATTAATCTCTTTCAAGTTTGCAATTCCAACTTCTTTGTAGAAGAAATCCGGGCACATTGACCTTGTCATTTCTCTAAACTTAAATTTATCTTTAAAAAGGTTGATCTTTTCTGGAAGATCGGTAAAATTCAAATTCTTACTTATCCAACCTATTGCATTTTCTGATGTTGTATATATTAAAGGATTTTTTGTGTTTTTAAATTTTTCAATAGCTTCATTTTCGCTTATTAATTTTGTGCCTTTAAGAAGATTAAATTCTTTAGCTATTTCGGTACCAATTATAGGAACATTGTTGTCTTTTAAAGTCCTTTTTAAGAAATCTGACATGTATGGTTTGTCTACAAGAAACATTACTTTCTACCTCGATTTATTTTTTCAACAATAAATCTATAAATTTCTATAATAGCAAGATGTTAATTAAAATGATCTAGAAAGCAGAAGGTGTGGTAAAGAAAAGAATATAAATACAAAAATAAGTCCCATAGGGACGCATTAATAATAACACGGTACTTCAGTGCCGTGACTTGAGATAGACCACACCCCACCTACTCGCTCAGTTGAACACAAGTGTACAACTGAGCGAGAGAGTCATATAGGGGATTATTTGCACGGGGTTGAAACCCCGTGTTAGTAATAGTCAATACCTACGGCATTGTAAAAAAATGAAATACAAGTTAAAACAGCTTTGCGTTTCTCTTACATATGTTTTTCGATCGGTACTTGAACGCAGTGAGAGTCCCATTGAGAAAAACATACCGCCTGCTATTCGATAGCGTGTCCCATAAAGACGTGCTACTAGCGCGTCTCTACACACTGCTCGGAGTTTTAATGGCAGGCTCGTCGATATTTTAGACTTTTGATTACTTTTGGTCATGCAAAAGTAATAATAAAAAAGTTATTACTTGACTTGAACCTTGGGTATATATTTACATTAGTCATTGTGCGATCACACAATCAGTAGAAAATTCAATTGGAGGTAGAATGTATTACAGCATCGGAGAATTCTCAAAGTTAACAAATTTAACTCCTAAAATGTTAAAGTTGTATCAGGAGAAAGAACTTCTAATACCTGCCAAGATAGATGAATTTTCAAAATACCGGTATTACAGCAAGTCAAACCTCGAAACAGCAAACCTCATAATCTTTTTTAAGCAGTTTGATCTTTCTTTAGCAGAGATAAAAGAAATAGTAGATAATCAGGATGATGAATCTGTTTTAGCTGAATTACTTGAGAAGCAGAAAGATGTAATTGAGGACAAGATTACGAAATATAATTTCGTAATGGGTTTGATCAATGAAAAATTAAAAAGGAGTACTATCATGAGTGAAATAGATAATACATCGAAACTAAGAAGTAGATTCTGGAAAATTTTTGCGAAATTAATTAAACAGGATATTTCTGTAATAGATTCTTTGAAAACAGCTGGAAAAAGTGCTGATGAAGAATTGAAAGCTGTATTGCCTGATATCATCAATGAAGTAAAAGAGGGAAATAAATTACATGATATCTTAAACAAATCCAAAACTGTTTTTACTGAATTGGAAATAATGGTTATATACGCAGGAGAAGAATCAGAACATCTATATGATGCTTCATATGGAATAGGTGATTTTCTTGCAGAGATCGGGTATCCTGACAATGTTGAAGGTGAAAAAAATACAAGATCTAAGTATTGGAAAACTTTTGGCTTTCTGCTCACTACTGGTATATCAGTAACAAAAGGCATGGAAATAGCATCCGAATGGGCTGATGAAAAATTAAGAAATGTAACCAATGCGATGATAGAGGAAATCATAAATGGACATGATCTTTATACTGCTCTTAAAAACAGACCTAAAATTTTCACAGAACTTGAGATTGAGATGGATAGAATAGGTGAAATTTACGGCAATCTGCATACAATGATACTTAAATTACCGAATATTGTCAGGATGATCGAGGAAACAGAAGATGAGCCAGAGAAAAGAAAAAATTTCTGGAAAGTAATAGGAGATTATGAAGGAATAGATTTTGAAACCTATGATAGTAAAATTTATGATTCTATTTGTAAGTCTATAAATTATATGAATGAAAAATTCAAACTATCAAGAAAACTACCAGTAAGAAGTAATTTTCATTTTTATCCTGAAGTAATTCGTCTTGCTTTATTTGCAGCTGATGATAAATTAAAAAATATCTCTGAGGAAATTTTAAAAGATTTAACGGATAATAAAACTTTGTCATCTGTAATGGAAAAATTTCCGGATATTTTTCAGGAGTTTGAGACTAAATTTATTGCTTTAGGAGAAAATAATAAGGATATAGGAAAAGCTGCAAATGAACTTGTGGAGATTTTGTAGATTTTTTAATAAATATGTAAGTAATAAAATAAAGTCCCGTAGGGACGCATTAATATTAACACGGTACTTTAGTGCCGTGACTTGAGATAGATCACGCTCCACCTTCCAGCTCAGTTGAACACATGTGTTCAACTGAGCTGTTTAGTTATATAGGGGGTGTTTTGCACGGGGTTGAAACCCCGTGTTAGTAAAAGTCAATACCTACGGCATTGTAAAAAATGAAATACAAGCTTAACAGATTCACGTTTCTCTTAAATTGTTTTAAATTAGCAATTGTGGAACAATTACTATTAAAATTAAGTATGAATTGAAAATAAATAAAGCTTTGCTAATAAAATACAGGTTGTATATCTCATGAGAAAAACACCTTCTATATTCACGATAATAATTATTTTCATTGCTTTTGGCTGTCCGGGAATTTCTTTCAGTAAGATGATTAACAATCTTGATTCAATAATTATAAAAGCTGAAAATGGAGATGCATATTTCCAAGGTGTACTTGGTGAGATTTATCGAAGAGGAGAGTTCGGAAGTAGTGATTTTGAAAAAGCATTAAAATGGTCAAAATCATCTGCTGATCAGGGTAATCCGATGGGATTATTTAATTTAGGTGAGCTATACGAATCAGGTAAGATAGGCCTTAAAGACAGTATGAAAATTAATAATTTGTTTACCAGATCTTATAAACCAATGCTTAAATTAGCAGAAAAAGGAGATTTCAGAGCTCAATGTAATGTTGCTAATATGTTATATGCCGGATCCGGAGTAGAGAAAGATCCTCATGGATCATTAAAATGGTATGAAAAAGCAGCTGATGAAGGTTATTCAAGAGCTCAAATGGTTCTCGGATATCAATGCTGTTTCGGAGATAGTTCTGAGATTGATTTTGTAAAAGCAAAAAACTTGTTCTTAGAAGCTGCAGTACAGAATAATCACTTCGCACAATATTTTTTGGGATATATGAATGAATACGGTAAGGGAATCTCTGTAGACTATGTAAAAGCAATTGAATGGTATAAAAAAGCAGCTGAAAAGGGACTTCCTTATTCATACCAACAATTGGGAAATTTGTATTTTAACGGAAAAGGTGTTTCTGAAAATTATGATGAAGCTGTCAAATGGTTTACCAAAGCAGAAAAAATACAGAATCATGTAGAATTTTTACCGACAGACTCAACATCATATATATATAACGGTAAAACGGTTGAAGGAGATCAGGTTATACTAGGTCTTTTACCACCGACATTTTGGTTTGATATTAAAGGAGGTAACTGCGGAGAATCATGTTTATGGAGCCTGATTAATTCAAGCGGATTTAAAATAACTCAGCCTGAAATAAATCATGACGGTACTTTACAGGGCAGAGATTTACACGGTAATGAATTGACTCCGCCATTGGATAAGTATGGCTTTGAATATGTTGATAAAATGAGCTGTCCATATCTAATAGCTGTAATCTCATTTTTTAATCCCATGAATTTATTTGATCATACTGAGAAATATCGTGACTTTATCGACAATACCTTAATCAAAAAAATTAAGCAAGGACATCCAATCATTCTAGGTGTAAAAATATATCCTACAAAACATTTCACCCATTATGCCGATCATTTTATATTATTAACGGGATACAATGAAATAACAAATGAGATAATCTTTAATGATCATAGTGTAAGAAAAAGGATTAAAGTCGAAAAACTTCTAGATAAAACAGATGGATACTCCCTAGTGAATGTTTATGATTTCTTAAACTATATAGAAATCACGAATTTCGGAGTTGTGAAATAATGATTATTAATCAGATACGCTGAAATTTTTATAGTTTTCTTAACTTTTTCTTGATAAATATGTAAACAATATAAAAAATAAGTCCCGTAGGGACGCATTTATAATAACACGGTACTTCAGTGCCGTGACTTGAGATAGATCACACCCCACTCTCTCGCTCAGTTGAACACGAGTGTACAACTGAGCGAGAGAGTCATATTGGGGATTATTTGCACGGGGTTGAAACCCCGTGTTAGTAAAAGTCAATACCTACGGCATTGTAAATAATTATGATTAAATAACTTCTTTATTGATATGATGAATAATAATATCATCACTAAATTCTATTAAAGTCTCTGAACAGTTCTTAATAGGAAAGCGAAAACAATTCTTACATTCTAGAAACATATTTAAAAATTCTCTGATATAATGTCCATGTGTGATCACCAGCAATGAATCAATATCTTTTGCAGTCTTTAATGCTCTAATGAATTCATTAACTCTACCTCTGAATTGACCAACTGTTTCATCCTTTACAGGAATCCTGACAGGCACTTCACTAAGATCAAAGTTCTTCAAGCTATCCGGCAATGTAAAATTTCGGTAACATGGTTCCTCTAAAAGTACGCTTGAATCAAGATTAAGTTGACCCTCAGTAAGTTCTGGGAACAAAGTAACTTTACGACTACTATATTTAAGAAATGGTTTTATCGTTTGAATTGCTCTTGGAAGTGAACTGCACCAAATTTCTGATATATCTAATGATTTAAGATATTCACTAAGTTTTTCAGCTTGAAACAAACCTTCATCACTCAACGGTTCGTTAGGATCACAGATAAGTAAACCTTTTGAGTTTGCATCTGTTTTTGCGTGTCGTATTAAATGTATTTTCATAATATCGAATAGTTATCAATTAGTTCTATTGATTTATTTTGTAAAAAAAAACTGCTAATAATCTAGTTAAGTTTTACAAATACGTATCTGTAAAATGATTA
>JAQIDB010000017.1 GCA_027858225.1 Candidatus Delongbacteria bacterium | reverse complement strand
GAGATTGGTCCAGGTGGTGGAGCTTTAACAAAGCTTATCCTGCCAAAAGTAAAAAAGCTATATGCTGTAGAAATTGATCAAAGGTTGATTGATAAATTAGAGCGTGAGGTTACAGGAGAAAATTTTATACTTTTCAATGAAGATTTCTTAAAATATGACTTTGTAGAGAATGTTCTAGAAGAAAATATTAAGATAGTTGGTAATTTACCTTATCATGTGACAAGTCCAATAATTTTCAAGATCATGGAATTAGCAGCAGTATTAAATAAAGATAATAAAAAAATAAATTCACTGACAATTCTGATCCAAAAAGAAGTTGCTCAGAGAATTACCGCAAAGATAAGTACAAAGCCTTATGGAGTTCTAAGTATATTTACAAATTTCTTTAGCGATCCTGAGATTCTATTAGATATTCCACCTGAAGCATTTTTTCCTAAACCTAAGATAACTTCAAGTGTGATTAGATTTAATTTTTCAGTTAAGAATGAAAATATTCACAAAGTTAAAGATTTTGACTTCTTCAGAAAGATAGTAAAAGCTACCTTCCTCAACAGAAGAAAAATGCTGAGAAATACATTAAAACCTTTCGTTGAAGATCTGAATGATATAAAATCAGTAGATATTACAAAAAGACCTGAGAACCTTACAGTCGAAGATTTTATAAATTTGTCGAATGAGATCATTTAAATTTCAAACTTTTTAAATATTTGTCACTAATTATATTAAAATTAATTAATGCTTGACAAAACTAAGTTATTATCTTTTATTATAATTCTATATAAATTCAAGTATGACCGAGAATTAAATATCTAAATACCAGGAGTGGGAGAATGAAAAATGTAATTGTTTTAGTGTTGGTTTATTTTGTTTCAATTTTTGCGGAAATAACTATATTGAGACCGAATGGGGGTGAAGTATTTACACGTGGAGAACAGTGTGAAATAACATGGGTTGATGATATTTCAGAGGATGTTAAGATTGAACTTTTCAGGTATGGTAGTTACTTGTCAGATATTGTTCTTTCGACAGCGAGTGACGGATCATTTATTTGGGATCTTAATGAAGAATTAAGCAGAAATAATTATCAAATAAAAATCTCATCTACTGTTATGCCAGCATTACATAATGATATAAGTGATGGTTTCTTTGAAATCATTTCCACCGAAATTGATATATCTATTACTTCTCCAATACAGGGAGAAGAATTGAATAGAGGTGGTGTGTATGAGATTACTTGGACAGATAGTATTCCTGAGGCAGTTAAGATCGATCTAATGGAAAATAATATATATCATTCAACTATCATTGATTCAACTGATAGTGATGGTTCCTTTAATTGGTTAATACCTTCAGATATCTTTGGATCAAATTTTAAGCTTGCAGTAACATCAACACTTATAGACACACTTATTGGGATCAGTGAAGGTGATTTTACGATAAAAAAAGGTAGTATTTTGATTACTGCTCCCTCTGGTGGTGATTTGATTGAAAAACATAAGTTAATTCCAATTGAGTGGACAGATGACATTCCTGAAGATATCCTAGTTTCAATATACAAAAATACTGATTCTATTGCAGTTTTTCAAACGAAATCATCAGGTAAGTGTAAATGGGGAAGTTATTTTAATGATCTAGATTCAGGTGCGGATTATAAAATTAAGCTTGAATCGATAGAATATGATGATGTTTACTATGAAACGGGATTGTTTTCGCTAGTAGGTACCTATGTAGATGGTAGCATTAGTGGGGTATTCTCTTTGCCAAATTCACCATATATTTTAACAGATAGTTCATTTGTAGAAAGTTCAAATTCGTTAACAGTTGAACCGGGAGTGAAAATTGCTGGTGCGAAAGCTGATATAGTTTTTGATATAAAAGGAACAATTGAAGCAATTGGTGAGCTTGATAACAATGTTATTTTTGAAAATGTTAATTTAGATTTTAATAGTTCTGATCCTGATACATCTAAAATTATTTATAGCGTTGTTGATAAAATAAATAGTATTGATGTTTTTGAAAAAAATCCTACTACAGGGCGTGGATACTCTCTAAAACAAACCTCTGATAATGGCTTTATAATTACTGGAGAAAAAGATGGAGATGTTCTATTAACTAAAACAGATATTGATGGTAATGAATCATGGTCAACTGTTTTTGGAGGGATAAATGCAGATAGAGGGTATTCAGTAGAAGAAACGTTTGATAATGGCTACATTATTGTCGGTATAACTGAGTCCTATGGAGCAGGAGGAGTAGATGCATATTTGATCAAGGTAGATATTAATGGAAATGAAGAATGGAATAAGACTTTTGGTGGTGCCGGTTATGATGTTGGAATTTCATTAAAAATCACAGCAGACGATGGATATATTGTTGCAGGAAGTACAAATTCCTATGGAGCTGGAGGTTATGACGTTTGGTTGATTAAAACAGATATGAATGGAAATGAAGAATGGAATAAAACCTTTGGTAGTACTAATAGCGATTTTGGAAGATCAATTGAAATCACATCCGATAGTGGTTATGTTATAACTGGATCAACTAATGGCAGTGCATTATTATTAAAAACTGATTTTGCAGGAAATGAAGAATGGTTTAAAACTTTTGTAGGTACAGGTGTTTCCGTGAAACAAACAACAGATAATGGTTATATTATTGGAGGTACTAAAGCAGATCAGTATCCATTGTTAATCAAAACTGATTTAAACGGTGATGAAGAATGGAATAGAACTTATGAAACGAGTAACTATTATATTGGTTCATCAGTTTCAGAAACAAGAGATGGAGGATTTATTTTTGGAAGTCATCATTATCAAGGTATGGCAACTTCATTATTAACTAAGGTTGATTATAATGGAAATGAAGAATGGAGTAAGCATTTCGATTATACCGGTTCAGAGAATTTCGAATTATTATTAGATGTTATTCAGTCAAATGATGGTGGTTACGTGTTTACAGGTTATGCTATTCCAAATGTTTTATTGATAAAGACAGATCAATATGGTAATGTGAAATATGAAAATTTAAACGTAGCCATAAATAATAATTCAAATGTGATTTTACAAAATAACATCATACATAATTTAGACAATTATGGTCTCATAATTAATGACTCATCACCTATTGTTACGAACAATTTAATATCGAATAATAATGGTGGAATAAAATTTGTGAATTCATTTACTAATTATGTTGTTAACAATACGATAGCGGATAATGACAGTATAGGATTGTATTTTGAGGGTAATTCCGACGGGCAATACGTGAATAATATAATATATGGGAATGATGATTATAATATCTACATTAATGCTGATAATTCTGATCCTGATTTTATTTATAATAATATTGAAAATGGAAGCGAAGGTTTTGGTTTAAATACTGGAGTAACTTTTTCTGGAGCTTATGCTGATAATATTGATTCTGATCCATTGTTTGAAGATTTGAGTTATAGCTTGTCAGGTGGTTCTCCATGTTTGAATGCAGGTTATCAGGGTTTAACAAATGAATTGTTAGATGCTTTATTTATTCCAAGTTTTGATCTTTTAGGTAATTCAAGATTGTATGGAGAGATAGATATGGGAGCTTATGAAAGACAAACAGTTAATATTGAGGAAGAATTTAATGTCGAAAAATTTACATTATGTCAAAATTATCCGAATCCATTTAATCCCAATACTACAATAAGATACTTACTTCAAGAAAATGCCTTAGTCCAAATTACAGTATTCGATATTACAGGTAGAGAAGTATGTGATCTGATAAACGAAAAGCAAAGTAATGGATATCATGAAGCATCGTTTAATGGTAAAATGTTAAGTAGCGGAATTTACTTTTATAATTTAAAGATCAACAATAAAATCGTTTCAACTAAAAAGATGATGTTGATGAAATAATACGATTCTGTAGTATCTTGCAAATATAGGGTGATCTTAATCTGTACCCTTTGTCAAGGACAATGATAAAAAGGGGGTTGTTCTAAAAGTTGACTTCTGTATTCAACAGGAGTCAACTTTTTCAAATCCCATTGTGGTCTATCATTGTTATAGTA
>JAQIDB010000167.1 GCA_027858225.1 Candidatus Delongbacteria bacterium | reverse complement strand
ATGTAAATTCGGATGACATTGAAAGTATAATTCGCAAGACTTCAAAACTAAAACTTTCTAAATATAAGATCTCGACAACTACAAAAGAGATTAGAAATTATTTTAAGAAAAATAAATTTTCTACTGTAAAGTTAGAAGATCCATTTCTTTGGAAAAACATTAAAATCATTGATAATACAATACTTTTTAAACTTCCAGAAAACTATCTTTCTTATGTAGCTGCTGATACTGCATCATTTATTAGAAAGAAATTATTAGATAATAATGAGTCATTCTCCTTTGAGACTGTAATGAGTCATCCCGGCAAACTTGATTTAATCAAAGAAGCAAAAGAAAAAGAGTATAAAATATATCTGTATTTTGTTTCTACAGAAGATCCTCAAATCAATAAATATAGAGTGACAGTAAGAGTTAAACAAGATGGGCATCCTGTAAAACCGCGATCTATTAGAAATAGGTATTTCAGATGTATGAGAAATTTAAAAGATGCAGTTAAATTGACAGATCGAGCTTACATTTTTGATAATACTGATGCGAGTCAGTTAATCGCTGAAATTACAGATGGATGGAATGTAGAAATTATTGATGATGAAAATATACCTTATTGGTTTGTGAAATATTTGTATAATTAAGAATTTTCATGACTGCATAGTTTATCCCATTCTCAATTGCTTCTCTTTAGTTCAACAAGTTAAACAACCACCTCATACCTTATACTTTATACCTATCCTCATCCATTCCAACACAAACCCAGCGAATCCATGAGCCACCTCATACCTCATACTTCATACCTCATACCCATCTTTTAAGTTCGGAGAAAGTGTATTCTTTTAGCTTTGTGATCTTATTTTGAATTTTACTTATTTCTTCTTAATCTTTTCTTCAATCTGTTTCAACTCCTCTAAATCCTGCGAGTCAGCAAGCAGAGCTTCGTTTGTTTTTCTTCTATCTACAAATTTTTCATATATACCATCAACATGTTTTTCCATCTCTATTTTAGAAACACTACCCTTGTGATCTAATACTTTTTTATCGTTCATTTCAATTATCCGGTCAATATTCTCTTTCCAGAATTTAATCGTAATATCCTATCTGTTCTTTGCTCTTAGTTCTGCCGTCTCCAAGAAAACAACTATAAAACGGTTCAGACTATCTACTTCATCTTCAGTCAAATAATTTTTAGCTATATAAATATCCTGCTTTCTGACAATTGTGCCTTTCCAACTTGTTAGTGCCATATTTACTTCATTCTCATTGGCTCTACTCACAATTATTTCAGAAGCAGTCTTACCTGTTATTGCATAAAGTATTTTATTTTGAGTTTCAGCATAGAACATCTGAGTTGCTTTATCAGTACTGTCATAATCACTGCTTAGGGCAAATAATTCTCTAAGTTTTTGATAGAAACGCTTCTCCGATGCTCGGACATCACGGATACGAGCCAATAATTCATCAAAATAATCAGGACGACCGTCAGGATTCTTGAGCCTTTCATCATCAATCACAAAACCTTTGACCATATACTCTTTAAGATTTCGGTTTGCCCATTTTCTGAACTGAGTACCTTTTATGCTTTTTACTCTGAATCCTATTGATAAAATCATTTCAAGTGAATAAAATGCTACATTATAATTCTTACCGTCAGTGGCAGTTGTTAAGAAATCCTTAATAACTGAATCTTTCTCTAACTCTCCTTCATTTAATATGTTAGATATATGCATACTAACATTAGGTACCGAGGTGGCAAAAAGTTCTGATAACTGATTTTGGTTCATCCAAACATTACCGTCTTTTGCGTAAAGAGCAACGGAAGTCTTACCGTCCGGGCTGTTATAAATTATCATATTCGGTTCGTCTGATATTTTTCTTGAATTATTCTTTTTCATTTCGTTTTCCATTCATTTTTCATCTGTCATCCTGAATTTATTTCAGGATCTTTCTTTTTAAAAGAGGGGACGACCGTTGGGCGAATAATGAATTCGATGTGGGAAGGCGTTGGAGCCTTGCCCTACGGTTCTTGGTGTACTTGTATATTATGTCAGACTCACTGGCTCTGCCAGACAAGGGGATCCGATCCCCTTGTTGAGTCTGCCCTACAAACCCTTCGAAAATTCATTCAACTTCTTTACAGGATTTTTAAATGCTTTGTACATCCTTTCTGATGCATCAACAAGAAACTTTATCATTTTACTCCAATCGTCCTTATCGAAAACATTTACACCTGTTAGTACGAATCTAATTCTGCAAGTTATTTTATCATCCTGTCTGTCCCATATCAGTTCATCACCGAAAGCTGTTTCGATCTTATCTTTCATTTTGTAAAGGAAATCAAAGCATTTTTTATTTTCTTCTTTGTGTTATCTGGGAACGACTGGTAGGCGTTCCCTACATTCTTGGTGTCCTTGTGCATTATCACAGAACGATTTCTAAACTATCATTTGCACCCATCAGGTCAAAAGAATCAATACAGGCATTTTCATACCCATCTTTGACAATCCATAATTTCACGTAATTTGCAAATCTTACGTATGCTGATACATCATCATCAACATATTCACCTTCGTAATCTTTAATTAATCCTGCAGCATTAAAATAGAAACTACCATCACTCTTTGTGTTCGCAATGTATTCAATTTCAGATTCAAGAGCACCTAAATAGTCGTATGTTACTAAGGATTGCTTGGTTAAAATCTGACCATTCAAATCCAAAACACAATCATAAACATCATTAAAAACGTATTTCCCATTACTATTCTTACCACTCCAAGTAATAGTATGATATCCAGCTAGCATAGTGCCAGATATTAAAAGTACAGTTTTTTCTTTGGTGTAATAGTTTTGAATTTCTAATTCAACTGGGCTAGTACTAGCTACACTAAAATTTATAGTCAACGCACTATCTTTTTCTTCAGGATCGATAATTTTGATAACTCCTGTTTCATCAAAAACTTCTCTGTAATATGAAACAACTATCTTTGCTCCAGCGACAGGATTACCCAATGAGTCTAAAACTCTCAAGTTTGTGGAATCACTTGATACAGGATCATCACTACATGCGATTACCATTACTAACATCACTAAACTAAGAAGACCCGTCATAACTTTTTTCATCATTTTGTTACCTCTATTTTCAATTGTTTGTTTTCCGTTTGCCCGGCGAATAATGGAAGCCCTGCCCGGGAAGGCGTAGGCAGACTGTGTCATAATTAACAGAATAAATTCTTGCAAAAAGTGTAAAAGATTAATATTTTCTTAGGTATATAGTTAACCTCAAAATCATATATCACATTAGGACATAAAATGACAAT
>JAQIDB010000013.1 GCA_027858225.1 Candidatus Delongbacteria bacterium | reverse complement strand
TGTGTAAAACAGAGAAGATTTTCACTGCCTTAGTTTGTTTCATGGATCGAAAGACAATATACGGCGCAAACAAATTACTTGTCAAGTCTTTTTCGAAAAAAAACACTACATGTTGTGGTGTTGTCTTAATCCTAACACTACATAGTGTGGTATTGTGCCTAAGTAAAAAGTTTTAAATATCCTAAAAATAAAAAAAACTTCTTACATAAATTGCAGAAGTTTCTTTATATAAATGAAAATTGTGGTGGTGAAAAGTGGTGGTGAAAAATATTATTGAATTATTATCTAATACTCATACACAGTCAGTTTATTTTGTTGAAAATAAATATTCTTTCATCCGCCTTAATGTTCGCATCATAAGATTTAGTTTCTTAATTTCTTCTTTTATTTCACTTTTCGAATCTTGATGCGTATCACCTAAATCTGATTTTTCTTTTTTGTAATACTTACTTTTTTCATACCTGTCTTGTGTCCTACCTTCTTGAATCATTTCATTCGACCATTGATCTGCCCATTCAACTTCACTATTTATAATCCAATAATGAGATTTACATTCAAAATTCCAATTCCCAATCGAAGGACTTAAAGTTATAGTAGCACCATCATAAGTTAACTTCCAATCAGTTGGAGAGAGAGGAGTAACTACTTCTTTGCCACAACCACATGCACAACTATGGACAGCTGTAGCATATTTGATAGTAATATATATTATACCTTCTTCCAAGTTTTCTGGTATAAATTCAACAAATTTATGGATCATTGTCGTTACCTGCTAACAAATTAACGTTTATTGAATATACAATATTATTTTCTTTCGTCAGATCCTGATAAAATCCAAGCATTTTCTTCCATTTAATTACTGCTAGAGTTGCATTAAGTGCATTAAGATCAGCTATCTGAATATTAGTTGTATATGCATTATTCACATCATCTGCAAATGAAACTTTATCCATAATATGATCATTCTTTCTATCAGAGCATGATGTAACTCTTACGTTTCCAATTAATTTATCATCAATAATTTGCACTCCAATACCAACATCGATAAATTGTATATTGTTTTCAATCAGATAAGCAAACATGCTTTCTTTACATTCCCCTGAATCAATACATACAAAAACAAAATCTAATTCCAATAATTCATTAAGATTGGATAAATTAATATTATATTTATGAAAAGTAATATTTTTGTGCATATTTGAATAAATTTCACAAAAATACTCAGCTTTATTTATTTTTCGTTCAAGTATTTCTATGGGAGGTGCACCTGGTGAACGAAATGCGTTATGCTGCAAAAAAATATCACTATCAAATAAACGTATTTCTTTTACATGAGTTTTTGCAATTAGATCCAATATATATGAACCTGTACCACCCAAGCCAACAATCCCAATATTTTGATTTTCAAGTTTACTAGAAATTATATTTATCTCAGATCTACTTGAATTAGTATCATGATAATGAAATACTGATTCAGACTCGTCGGTTTTGAATACTTTAGAGGTTTTAGCAGTTAAGTCGCTATGCAACGAAATGGCAGGAGCAGAAATAATATTAATATAAGTGGTCATTTTATCATAGTAATTTTCATATTTTGCTCCGCCCCTTGGTTTGCTTGAAAATAAGTGATCAACTATTAAATCATCAGATAATCTTTTTGTTTTAGTTGAATTAATTATAGAACTAATAGGACTTCCATTTTTTTTGCATGGTATTTCACCCTTGAAAAATACTACATGGTCATCAGGTTTTCTTGTTCTATTACCTGACAAGTTGAGTATTGACACTAAAGTGCCATATCTAACTTCTATAGACTTATTCAAATAAGGAATATGATTTACCAACAAGTGCCCATCCTTTACTTCTACTTCATATCTTTCATCCAGTAATTTTTTAAGATCTGGACTATGATTTATCAGTTGCAGTGACATTAAAAATCATCCCTTCTTTTATTTTAACTTCATCATCTTGATCCATAATTCCTTCAGGTTTATTACCTGTTCCTCTGGTGTAGGTAACTGTGTAAGTTACTCTTGGATCAGGATTAAATACTTCGAAGGCAAGTATTACTACTTCTTTAAAAGTAATTACTTTTCCTTCCCATTGCTTCTCACGACCATTTACTATGATGGTATAGATTTTGTCCTGTCCGTGGTTCTCTTTTTCTTGTTCTTGCATTTTCTTCCCTCTTTTTTTAATTATAATTTTTTAGTCATACAATTTTTTTACACTTCTATTTATATAACTATTAAGCCCATGACCTACTTGCGCTAATATTTTCAACTTATCAACACGGTGTTTACCTGCCTTTCTATGACTGTATGTATAAATTCGAGCAGCTCTGTTAAACTTTACTCTTATGAATTCATCACCAATTTCATAACCACTCACATTTGATCTTCCTGTTCTATTTGCATAACGCATCATACTCAATACCCTCATTTTGTTTTTGTTTACTTTAATTAATTTCTTGATCAAGATTGATTTTTTTAAAACAGTTTTACACCTTAATAAAAAGACACTCTTGATAAGTGTTAAATCCATGACTTTGTTTATAACAGTGGCAGTCAACACCGCTTTAGCATGTTTCGTGGACTTACTAGCAATATACATAATTAATTCATTTCAAATCAAGAGTAAAATTAAAAAAACACTATATGTTGTGGTGGTATTTTTTACACACACAACATGTTGTGGTTTATACCTAATTAAAAAGATACTGTAATCAGAATTAGTATTTTTGTATTGTTGCATATCATATAATACATGTCATATATGAGTTATTTTAATCAATAAATAATTATAGCGTGGTAGATTTAAATACTTTATCTATTTCACAAAATAGATAAACAATAGAAAATGCGCAATATATTGCGCATTTTACGATTAAAGTATGTAATTCATTGATGAATAATCGATTATAATTTGTTTTTTAATTTCTTTCCACGATTTAATCTTCGTTTTGACAATTTTTTCCAGATACTATCTGCTAACTCTATTTCAGAATCAGAAAATCCAAAATTATCTTTTAATATTTTATCATTCGTAATTTTTAATATTTCAGAAATATCTTTTTTTGCCCGAATCATTTTATCAATTACTGGTAACAATTCAGCATTATTTTCATTGTAAGGTAATAAAATCTCTTCAACTTCATTTGGCATTAACTCAAGTACTCCACCACCATGACTTCTTCCACATATTTCTGAAAATGCAAAAGAAAGAGAGTTGTAATAACTTGCTGTTAAAGCTTCCAACTTTGTATTAGATTTTACGGTTACACGGTGCATTGTATCAGTCGTATATGCTTTAGCTTCATTAATAATCAATTTTGGATATAAATTATTTCTACGAATAAATAGAGCTTCTGAAATTCGCAAAGATGGAACTATTTGCCATTCATCCCTAATGCCACATTTATAGCCTTCATTTACTTTTTCCTCTTCACCCCAAGTAATATAATCCAGTACACTGATATCTCCTTTAAGATCAGATATTTGGGGAAATGTTAATAAATGTGTTCTTGCTTCATTCGCTCGATTTTTATTCCAATCTTTCTTTGTGAAAATAATACTAGGTACCTGAACACTCCTACCAACAAGTGGTTTAGCATATTTTTCCATGTTATAAAACTGAACAGTCGAAAGGGGTACTGTAAAAAAAGGATTTGCACCAGTTGTTATTCCAACTTCAACCTTTGCATAAGCACCAAATTTCTTAATGATTTGTTCTTCTTGAAATTTTTCCAAGAAGTCAATCTCATTTTGATCAAGAAAATAAAATGTCCATTTATTAGATTTAAAATCAATTCTTTTTTTTGGACTTTTAAGCTTTGATACATCTAATTTTGCTAGTGCTTCAGCATCACTTAATTCCAAATGTTCAATTAAGTGAGTATTTGATCCATTTTTTTCACAGAGCAATAAAACAACTTCTTGCTGAATATCAGGAAATACTAATTTTTCAAATGAAACAATGTTAATTTTATTATAAAAATGAGCTAGAAATTCTCTTAACGTTTGAGCATATGATACTTGCAGAATTTCTGCGGGCAATACGAAACCTATTTTACCTTTTTCTTTTAAAAGCAAGGATGACCCTACTACAAAAGAAACCCAAGCATTAGTTAATTTAGAATATTTTAGGTTCGCTTTAAGAAATATTTCTGATGCATATTTTTGCTGTTTCTTATCAAAATATTGATAACGGATGTAGGGTGGATTACCTACTACAATATCAAATTTCTGCTTTGTGTTAATACAGTACTTGTGAAAATCAGAATGTATAACATTAGATTTTACTAATTTTATTTGTTTTGATTTATTAGCTTCAATCTCGTCATACTCAATTGCCGTTACTGATTTATATTTATAATTTCCTTTTTGAATAGCTTCTAAAAAAACACCATCACCACAACTAGGTTCAAGAATATCAAATTTTTTATTTCCATTGATTGCCCACTTCATAACAAATGAAGCAATAGGCTCTGGAGTGTAAAATCCACCTCTTAATTTTTCTTTAGATGCTTTTTTAATTAGTTGCATAAACTTCCGAAATTAATGGGATTCGATTATCATCTTCACCCAAATTATATAATCTTGTTAAAGCAATTTCCAAATCATTTTTTTTCATTCGAAATTCTCGTTGTAAGGGTACTAGTTCCCTTCTATTTCCTGATTTTTGATCAATCTGACCTTGAAGATTTATTAATGTTTCTTGTAGAATTGCAATTTCATCATGCAGGTCCATATCATTTTGATCTTCAAAACTAATAACCCTAATAGGAAGTTTTTTAAGAACTTTAGTTCCTCTTGCAATATAACCTCCTCGAAAGACTTCTCCTAATAATGCCGAAAACCATTCCAAATATTTAGAATTTAGAAGAGCTTGAATATAATAAATCGAATATAAGCAACCATTCGGTAATGTAATCATACAATAACCTGCTGTACCACCTGATGATATCAAAGTACCATAATAATCTATTGCATATTTATTCCCTTGAGATAAAACGCCTACTATTATTTTGGCTGGGACATCACATTTATCTAGACTTTGGTGCCTACCATATCTATACCATTCATCATCAGTTTCTGGTTTAGGTTTTATATCTCGTTTTGAATTATTCAACACATTTTTATAATGATTTAAGTATGCATATGCGTGCGGATAACTTGATTCTAAATTTTCTATTTCAACGAATAAAATTCCTTCATCAGTTTTTAAATAGGGATAAATAACAAAAGAATTAGGTGAAAAAGGTCGATATGTATATAAATTATCTACCCCACCAGATGTTTTATAATATGGTCTGGTTAAATCTTTTTCTATTTTCCAATTAATATTATCTTTTGAAAAATACAAATAATTTTCATCCTCATTTGTTGGGGTATGTATGTACACACTATTAGCACTGGTTTGTATTCCATTATATATGCTGTCAGAACCAATAATATTTTCTAAATTCTCTGATTGATTAACGATATCCTCATAAATCGATTTTAAGTTTCTAGGAATAAGAATCCAACCTTCATTATCTAATTCTTCATACTCAATGTTATCAAAATCATCAATATTAACATTCCTAATTTTCCAATCCTTAAGACTATGAACTTCTAAATATTTAGTATTTTCCTGTTCTTCATTTTTTAGAATAAGCAAACAGGTATATGTTGTTTTATCATGGAAAACTTGATTCGCTCCAAATGAAATTATTTGTTGAATAGAGTGATTTGCAATAAGCAACTCTCTTAACTTTTTACCTGCACCAACTTTAGTAAACTTATTGGGAATAATATATCCAAAATAACCACCTTCTTTAAGAAGTGTTAAACCTCTTTCTATGAACAAATAATATTTATCAAATTGCTTGTACGAGGATGTAAAGTTACTTTTATATATCGGTAATTCTAAAGGTGTAAATTCTTTCATATGTTCTGTTGTCATATACGGTGGATTACCTACAATAACATCAAATTTTGTATCATCGAAATCATATGGATTGATTGCTCTTTTATTCTCGGCGGAAGTTTTATCGGAACTAATTAAACTGTTTCCAAAATGAATATTGTTATCCAAATTAGGTAGCGCCGGTGTTGATATTGTTGTATTATCTTCGCCTTCAAGAAGTTTTAACAGTAATCCAAATTTACAAGCCTCAACT
This sequence comes from Candidatus Delongbacteria bacterium, assembly GCA_027858225.1. GTDB lineage: Bacteria > UBA4055 > UBA4055 > UBA4055 > UBA4055 > WTAK01. The sequence goes on along the minus strand of JAQIDB010000013.1, from coordinate 12,019 downwards.
GCATTAAAATCTTTATCTATTCCGAAAATACAATTTTCAAGTATTTGTTTTTTTGTTTCATATCGAAGTTTGTAAGTATTAACGGATGTATGATTTAGCTTCTCTTGATCATTGTTTAAATAATAATCTACAAGAAGATCATGTAGTAACTGATAAATCTCAAGTAGAAAAGCACCAGAACCACAAGCAATATCTGCAAATTTAGAATTTATGATTCCGTGGTCAGATTTATTATCGCAATGTTTAACAACTGTCTCTCTAAGAATGTCATGAATAATAAATGTAGGCGTAGTTACAATATCTCTATCAACATTCTCTAGTTTTTTTTGTAATATTATTTTTCCATCCTTTACTCTTAGTTGTTCTCCTAAAAATATTTCATAGATATTTCCTAAGATATCAGATGCAAATACTGAAAAAGAATAGGTACTTTCAGGAAAATATAACTGCTTGATTATTGACCAGAATGCAGTGCTATTATTTGAAATTATTTCACCAGCCAAACTATGATTAAATAACCCTGCATTATATTTAAGGTCAGCTTCATGAAATTTGCTAATCAATGAAGTGAAATCAGTATTATCAGCGTATGTTAAAAGTGTTTTATATGTTTCTAGGTTTCTGTCTTCACATACTCTTAAAAATATTATACTATTGATGTAGCATTGAACTATGTCATTTAGCTCATCATCACTAAGTTCAGGTTTATTTGAATATATCTCCGTTCCTAAAATCAATCTCCATTCATTTATCTGCTTTAGAAAAAGATTGTCTACGCTGAACAATTTTAACTGACTTTCAATTTCGCTCCAAGTATCATCAAACTGCCCATTGTAAACAACTTCGTATCCTAGCAAATTCTTTATTTCTTCAAAAGCACTTTCATACTCTGAATAGTGGTATCTCTTTATTTGGGACTTAGCAACAGTATCATCTACATCAACTTTTTGAGAACAGTCATAAATTATTAAGTATTCGAAATTAGATAAAACCGAGATCTTTAATTTCGCAGTAAATCCATACCTTCTTACCTGTTTTGCTGGTTCGTTATTGAATTCTATTTTAACATTTGGTTTCTTAGCTTCTAAAAAAAATTTCCTCTCAGAAAATAGTCGAAAAGTATAATCTGGTTTTTTTGTATTAGAAGTTGCATCAGCTTTTAAAGACTCTTCTAGTAATACTTCACGCTGATTGGTAGGTTTTCCCTTGGAGTTTTTAATATCCCAACCAAGTAATTCAAACAAAGGATCCAGAAAATCTACTCTGAGTTGTGTTTCATTATAAGAAGATGATAAGCAAGCTTCTCTGTTTGTTTGATACTTTTCTACAAGGGCTTTAATTGTCATTATTTTGTCTCTTTTCATTACTCACCTCAACTCCTTATTCAGTATAAAATAATTAAAAATTTGTTGCAACTAAAATCTTATAATTATTTCAGTTATTTTATGCTTCGAAACAAATATACATATAGCAAAGTGTCAAATAGTGACCTTTTGCTCAGAAAATTAAAAAAATATTAAAAAAGTGTCTTAAATATGAAAATTCACAGAAAATCTAGGATCCTGCCGAATTTTCCTCTCCGTCCACATCGGCAGTTCAACAGGACGGAGAATCCTGCTTCACTGCTATAAAGTACTGATTACTTAGAGGTATAAAATTTGAACTGCCTTGATTTTTGGTACTTTTTATCAAGAAAAAGTACGAAGAACTCGAAAGGTCATCAAAAAACGGCCTATCTAATACTCATACACCGTAATCCGATTCTCACTTGTATTCATCGCATAGATCTTACTATTTGTAAAAACAAGATCATTCCCATAGAGAACATCATTTATAAAATTCGGTTCGGTTACATCAAGGTCAAGAAGAGCAGAATTCAAATAGATCCCATCTTTAAAAATACTGAACTTCATCCTATTGTCACTAGGATCTTCAATATGTCTACTTTCATTCACCCATAGCCTGTCATATTTATCAACATGTATCCAGCGAATTGCAGGTTTATAATCAAGTATTTTCAAATACTCCTCTAAGTGCTCCTCAGTTTCAAGAAAACCTTTGCTTTGCATTTCTTTTGTGTTCAATTCTTTTTCTTTATCTGAAATTTTCATTCTTGCAAATTTTTTACGAATAACTTTTTGCAAATCTCCACTTTCATTTAACACGCTGATCTTAAAGGTAAAACAATCACCTTTGTCAGTCATATATATTTGATCTTTACTTACTGCAATTGCCTTAGAAATTGACAATTCTTCTTTGACTGATTTAGGAGGATATTCTATACTTGAAGAATCTATTACTGTCAGCACGTTAAAATGATTATCTCTAATCTCAATCAACTTATACATTTCAAGATCATCGCCATCTCTTTTAAATGATAATCTATGACACCATATATTTTCATTCGCGACATAAAGTTTGTTGAACAAAGAGACCTTAGAGTTCATCACAGAAGTTCCGTAAAATTTCCCATCTGTATTGAATTTATTTAATTTCCTTGAGTTTGTATCAAAAACTAATATCGTATCATTTAAGCAAGCCAAACCCATAGCATACCTAAATTCTCCTGGACCAGTGCCTGAGCCTCCAAAATTTTGAATATAGTTTCCAGCATTGTCAAATTTATTAACTTTCACTTTGCTTTCATCGTAAATGAATATATTGTCTTTAGAATCAACTGTAAAGTATGTTACTTTGGAAAAATAACATTTATTAACATCCAAAGTATCCATACCATTGATTACAAATGATATTTTTAGATCAATTTTTAGATCTTCAACTGGAACTGAAGGTCTGTTTTCATTAATAATATGCTCAATCCCATCTTTTACCTTAATTTCATAATTGAGTTGTGCTTCAGGTTTTTTTGAACAGCTGATTAAAATAATAAGTGTGAATAATACTATAAGGTTTTTCATTAATTTATCCTGGATTGATATAATTTTAAGATAGAACTAATTATATCTTACTTACTGATTAAAATCAAGTTCATTAATAAAAAAAAGGGAACGATATCATTCCCTTAATTGTCTATTTTAAAAAAACCTACTTGGTTTTCACACCTTTCATCTTAACGCATTCAGCTTTCGCCTTTTCATCTTTCATTTTATCACAGGGAGCTTCAGTCTTCTCGGCTTTCATCTTATCGCACTCTATCTTTGCTTTGTCGTTGCATTCAGCTTTCGTTTTCTCGTCTTTCATCTTATCGCATTCAGCCTTTGCTTTGTCGTTACAGTGAGCTTTAGCCTTTTCAACTTTCATTTTTTCGCATTCAGCCTTAGCTTTTTCATCTTTCATCTTATCACAGTGAGCTTCAGCCTTCTCGACTTTCGCTTTATCACAGTGAACTTTAGCCTCAACACCTTTTTCAATATGCTTCTTTTCTCCTTGTTCCATCTTTGATTGTTCACCACCAACTGCGAACATTACAACTGTAAAACTCATAACAACTAAGAATACTAATACTTTTTTCATCCTACAACTCCAATTTATATTTTTCTATTTATTTTTCTAAACACACAATACCTTCAATCGTTTTCATTTATTAATCCATGAAGATAAACAATATTTTTCTAAAATCACATGATATAAAATAGTTTTTATTACATTAAAAAAATCCACTTGCATATATAAAATAAAAGTTTATCTTTGGTCTATTCATAAACATAGGTAATGGAGGCTTGAGCATGGATCACGATAAAATTTTAATTTTAGACTTTGGTAGTCAATATAATCAACTAATCGCAAGAAGGGTCAGAGAAAACAATGTCTATTGCGAACTTAAACCATACTATACATCAATGGAAGAGATAAAAAAATTCAATCCAAAGGGAATTATATTCTCGGGTGGTCCGAATTCAGTATATGCTTTAAATTCCCCAGATGTACCTGATGAAATATTTGAACTTGGAGTACCTATTTTAGGTATTTGCTATGGAATGCAGTTGATTACAAAAAAACTTGGTGGAAATGTTGAAAGAAGTGATGAGCAGGAATTCGGTTTCGCTGAAGTTAATATTGACATTGACGATAGTATTTTCAAAAATGTTGTTACTGATCTAAAGGATCCCTGGAAAGTATGGATGAGTCACGGTGATAAGGTCGTTAGCCTAGCTGAAGGTTTTGAAGTTCTTGCCCATAGTGATAATACTCCATTTGCAGTAATAAAAAATCAAATTAGAAATATATATGGAGTTCAATTTCATCCTGAAGTTGAACATACTGAAAATGGTTCAATATTTTTAGATGATTTTGTAAAAAATATATGTAAATGTAAAGGTGATTGGACTGCTTTGTCATTCATTGAGGAAAGTATTGCAAAGATAAAAGCCGAAGTCGGTGATGAAAAAGTTGTTCTTGGTTATTCAGGTGGTGTTGATTCTTCTGTCTTATCTCTTCTGCTCAGTAAAGCAATCGGAAATAATCTTATAAATATTTTTGTTGATAACGGTCTTTTAAGATTAGATGAAAGAAAAAAAGTTATTGAGAAGTTTAAAGAGAATATTGATAGTAATCTTATCGTTGTTGATGCTGTGGATAAACATCTTGTTGCTTTAAGCGGTGTAACCGAACCGGAAAAGAAAAGAAAAATTATAGGAAATGCTTTCATAGAAGTATTCTCTGATGAGATTGATAAAATATTTAAGAACGATGGTCATGCTGTTGAATTTTTAGCTCAAGGTACAATCTATCCTGATGTTATCGAATCTGTGAGTGCCAAAGGTGGTCCTTCTGATACTATAAAATCACATCATAATGTTGGTGGTTTGCCGGAAGATATGAAGTTGAAATTGATCGAACCTTTTAGAGATCTTTTTAAGGATGAAGTCAGAAGGGTTGGTAAGGAGCTTGGTCTACATGATGATATGATACAAAGACATCCATTCCCGGGACCTGGTCTTGCGGTGAGAATTTTAGGAGATATTACTGAGGAAAGATGTGATGTTCTCAGAAAAGCGGATGATATATTCATAAATGAAATAGAAAAAGCAGGAATTTATAACGAGATAGGACAGGCATTTGCGGTATTCTTACCCGTAAAGACAGTTGGAGTCATGGGTGATGTTAGAACTTATGACAACGTAATAGCTTTGAGAGCGGTTAGTACAATTGATTTTATGACAGCGGACTGGTATCCTTTCGAGCATAGCTTTCTTGCAAAAGTATCAACTAGAATTATTAACGAAGTTCGTGGAGTGAACAGAGTTGTATATGATATCAGCTCAAAACCTCCAGGAACGATTGAATGGGAGTAATCTTGAAAACTATTATTTATTTAGTACTATTAAGCGTAAGTATTGTTTTTTCACAGGTAAATGTCAGTGGAAATGATCTTAGAATTTATCAATTTGATAAAAGTAATATGACTGATAATGATATTATTCTCTTCACACCTAATGATAATGTAATAGTTGCTGATGGAAAACTTAAACTTTTTCCCAAATATAGAAATAATGTCGTGAGTGCCCGTCTAAGAAATAAAGTACGAAACGGTTCAGAAATCGTAATAAAAGTAGACAATATTCCTTATAATGCTGACGGAAGAATTAAACTTATTACTTCAGAAAATAATTATATTGAACTTATGTTCTATGATAACGAAGGAATAAAAAGTCTCGTAATATCGGAAAAGATAATGTCAAATGATGAGAGTTACATATATAGAAAGGTAACACCTCTATCAACCCCAATGCATATAAAAATTAGAGTAGAAAAAGATAAAACGGAATTCTCTCTTGGATATGCAGGTCGATCTTTTGATAAATTTTTTAAAACTGATCTGACTTTAGATAATTTTATGATCCAGCTTGAATCTTCAACAAAAATTGATAACCCTTACACCGGTGTTGATATTGATTGGATCATTGTATCCACGGAAAAATAAATATACTTTTTTTTGGGGGATTTTTGAAGTATATTCATACACTACAAGTTAATTTAAAGTAAGAAAATTGAATTATGAGTGATAAAAAGCATATACTTGTCGTTGATGATGAGATGATAATGAGAGATCTATTAACTGATTTTCTTGAAATGTTCGATTATGATGTTGTTACCGCTCATGATGGTGTTATGGCATGGGAGATCATTCAGGACAGTGAAAATGAAAGAAAATTCGACCTGGTTATTACTGATATCAATATGCCTAAAATGGGTGGTATTGAACTTTCTACTAATATTAAAAACAAATTCCCCGATATGCCTATTATCTTTATGACGGGGTACGGAATTGAAAAAGTTAAGCAAGATGTTGAAAAAGCTGAAGGTTTTCTTGCAAAACCCTTTGACCTTGATGTTTTTAATGAATTGCTCGAAAAGATATTAAGCTAATTTTACTAAACGATAAAGCAAATAAATGTTAACTCTCCTAAAGATAAAAGTAATATCTTACACTATTCTACAACTATTTTTACTTCCATATGTTTATTTTTTAAAACTCTTCAAAGATGAAAAACATATAAAAACTTTTGGTCATAATTTAGCTAAAAGATGGGGACTTAAAATTATCAAGTGGAGTAATACCAATGTAAAACTCATTGGTACTGAAAATCTCCCTGATCATCCTGTAGTTATTGTTTCAAATCATCAAGCACATTTTGATATAATGTTACTTTTCGGATATACCGGTCTCTCACCATCTTTTATTGCTAAGAAAGAATTAGGAAGAATACCACTTTTTGCTACTTGGATGAAGATTCTTGGTTGTATTTTTGTTGATCGCTCAAGTGCAAGAAAAGCATTGGCTTCATTTAAAGAAGGTGCTAAGAAAATAAAAGATGGACAAACTATAATTATTTTTCCAGAGGGAACTCGTAGAAGAGAAATCCTCCCTTTCAAAAAAGGAAGTTTCAAACTTCCAATAATGGCTGAAGTGCCTATTTTACCAATCACGATTATCGGATCAGAGAATATTGTTGAAAATGTTAAAAAGAATAAACCTACTGATGTTACTATAGTTATTAGTCCAGAAGTAAATATTCATCAAATGGATAAAGATCAGCTAAAAGAGATCCACAATGATATCAGAGATCTTATCGTATCAAATTTTGAAAAACATTCATAGAATTTAAATCGCTTCAAAAATCGAACTAAAACTTACAATTGTACCGCAATACTGACATTTCTCAAATTTCGGATTCAGAGTTTTTCCACATTTAGTACATTTCTTTATACCCACCTTCAACTTCCCATCAGCACTTCCATCGATCAAATCAACTTGCTTGTATCGTTCAACAAGTTGCTCCTCGGTTATACCATGAGCCTCTTTTATGAATGTCCATAGTGCCATGTTTACAAGTTTAAGCTTTTCAAACCTTGCTGTAAGAATCTCCAGATCACCTTTTGAAGGACCTGAGTTAGAGCTTGGTGTATTATTATCTTTTCTAATCCCCATATTTGCGTAAAGCATAGAATCTCCAGAATTTTTTCTTATAATTTACATAATTTATATAAATACACAATAAAAAAAGGGAACGATAAGAAATCGTCCCCTACGTTGTTTTAGACGTATGGTATTAAGACACAATAACCTGCGGTCTAATTACCCCGGCACGAATCTGCGTCCTTCCATTAACACTTGCAACCTTCCCCTGCATCTCTTTAAAGAACTCAACATAATCCAAATTCATTCCTACCCTTCCGAATCCTTCTGTTAAAAGCAACGTAAAATCAATATTCTCTTTCCCTGTCAAAGCGACTCCTATCTCTTTTCCATAGAAATCAACCCAGTCCTTGTTCTCAATCGAAGGAGCAATGATACCGTTTACTTTGAAAGTTTTTGCCTGGTTCAGCGTATCTAAACTTATCGGCTGTAAGAAAACTGCGATCTTACTTTCGAAACTTTGATCTAACATTCCATCTGCGATCTTAAGTTCTCCATGATTCTCTCCACCGAAACCGATCACACAATCTGCAGATGCACCTTCAACTTCAATATCAACAGAAAGTCCATTCTCAACTTTAGTAATAACACCATTAACGAAAGAATGCATTAAATACGGATTACTTTTATGCTCTATCGTTATCTCTCCAGAATCTTTATCAATATTGGTGATAAATCCTGTTGTCGGAGATTTAACAGATTTGTATTCTGCTTCAGGGAACACTCCCGAACTATCATCTTTTTTACTATCTCCACTCTGAAAAATTCCGGTTATCATACCCATTAGATCTTTCTTACTATTCCCAGTAACTTTGTTTGCAATTATTTGTCGTTTAAGAACAAAATTATTCAAACTAAAATTCATAAACTTAGTAATAGAAGCAGGCTTAACATTTAATTTCTTTGCAATATTTATCTTGACCGGTTCATTTCCATAATCCTGTATCTCTTTTAGAACGATCATTCCGAGTTCATCAATTTTGATTACTTCACCCTGAGCATTAGATTTATAGCTTACAGGAATAAATTGATTTCCTCTCAGTAATTCGAATATCGTTTGATCATAATCTACCTTATCACCTTCTTTTATCATGAGACCCTTTTTGATATCTTCCTTGGAAAGCTTTTTATCAAATCCAACTAATCTTTTTATGTCTATCATGTAAATCTTAGGAAGATTGAAAAGATTTTGACCTACGACTGTATCAATTTGAACTCTTGTGCCTAAACTTCCTATTATTTCACCTTTGTAAGGCAGTGATCTGTTAATCGTAAATTTACCTTTAACAATATTATTTCTTCCTTTGATAACATCAGAATTCATCTCTCTTTTATCATCAGATCTGTATAAAGCTTTAAATATTGATGTTCTGATCATTTTCTCACCACGCCCTCTTCCATCGATCAATATTGGCTTATCTGTATTCACCTCAAATGTTGTTATTTCTTTACCTAAAGTGATATTTTTTTCAGTTTTTATTCTGTAGTTTCCACCATCTTTTAGATATACAACATATCCTGCTTTTATAGCAAATTCTTTGTTTTCTTTTAGGTCAGTACAAATAAGAATATTTTTATCGGCTTTAATATTTCCTATCGGTGCTACTACGGTACAAATTTTATCTAAAGTTTCATTTTCAAAAAGATCCAGTGCTTGATCTTCATTGAGTTTAGTTAAGATACCCAAATGAGGTGACTTAAAATATCTATCCACTGCTAGGTCGGTTATTCCTGATGGTAAAAAACCTTCGTTAAGAATAAAAACTATGTCTTCATCCTTTTCTGATGATGAAATTACACCACCTGCTCCTATAAGTAGATTTATATCTGAATTTTGAAAAGATACTTCTTTATTATTGTTAAAACCGAATACTTCTTCAAAAGAATTAAGTTCTCCAAGGAAAAGTTGTTTTCTTCTTCTCTCTAAAAACCCAATATTATGTACTTGAGTATTCATTTGTTTATGCTGTGACCATGAATATCTCACTCCTTCTATCGCACAAGAAAGTTCTACGAATCTTTCCTCTTTATTTTGAGGAACATAAGAGGGATTCAACATTTTATTCGATATGTAATTCCTCACATCTTTCTCATCAAGAATGCTATTAATGTTGAATAATATCTGATCTACCCCTGCTTCTTTTAAAATATTCGAAATGGAATAACTCATACCTATATTTGCAGATACAGTCCTATGGAGTTCAGATTTAATACTACTAAAAACATCTGTTGTAGCTCCACCCATATCTACAAGGATCATATTTTCATTATGTTTTCTTGCATAGCTGTTTATCATCAGTTGAACACCAGACGGAGTAGGAAGTATGTTCTCTGTTACCTGCTTTGTCACAGCTTTATATCCAGGAGCATTTTCCATCACATTCTCCATAAAAAGCTGATGCACCTTCTCTCTTACAGGCTGAGGATTAAAATCTTCAAGATTAGGTCTGATATTTTCAGTTGTATGAACTATAAAGCTATCACCAAGCATTTGTTGGATAAACCCTCTGGCCATTACATTACCACAGAAAACCAATGGGATTTTCTCTTCAGGCATAAATTTTGATCTTGGCTCGGATAATGATAATATCTCAGCTTGTCTGAGAATACCCCAAATACCTCCACCGTCAATACCTCCCGCTATTAGTACCATATCAGGATGAAGCTCTCTTATCATTCTCATTTTATCCATCTCAGGAACTTTATCATCGACCGTAAAAGTTTCCATGATCACTGCACCAGCTCCATATGCTGAAGCCTCAACGGCTTTTCCTGTATCCGATTTAGTTAGACCGAATAATAAAACTTGAAGTCCTCCACCAGCAGAACTTGTGGCTAAAAAAGGTATTATTATCTTTTTATTTTCATCATATATATCAATATTACTCTTTTCTTCTAATCCATGAATAACTTTTTCTAAACCTACATTAACATCTTCAAAAGGTTTCTCAACCGTAGTAGGAGCATCAAATTGAGAATTGAAAACAAGTTTCCCTTCCTTATTCTCTAGTAAAAGACCTTTTGTTGTGGTCGACCCAATGTCAACAATAAGTAAATGCTTTATTTTGTTATCTATTTTTTGTGTTTCCATAATTTATCCTAAGTAATTTTATCATAATTTTACGACTGCAATATAATAAATTAAACTCAAACAGTAATTAAAAATCTGACGAATTGATATTTTAGGTGGTTGAATTGAATATTAGTTGGATATAAAGTATAAGAATTCTATTCTAAATTAAACACTTTGGTCTCTGCTGATGCATAAACGACATCATCAACGAGTAATTCTGCTTCTACCATGATTAGCTTTCGCTTATGATCTACAACTCTGGCTTGAAGAGTTAGCTCTGTTTCGACTGGAATAGGTTTTTTGAATTTTACTTTTATTTCAGCAGTAACCCCTTTCTGTGATATTTTACGGCATGCATAAATACTTACTTCGTCTAAAAGTGTAGAAATAATTCCACCATGAACAATATCTTTCCAGCCTTGGAAATTCTGAGGTACTTTTATTTTTGCAGTGGCTGAATTGTCGTCATTCACTGTAAAATCAACATGAAGACCTATCTCATTCAGATCACCACATACAAAACAATGTTTATCTTCTTCTAATTTCATTTCACTGCATCCGCGAATCGTTTTACGATTTCTTTATCATCCGATTTTTCTAATACGTTACCGACTACAATATAATCAGCACCAGCATCTACGAGTTTATTTGCATACTCGGGTGTTCTGATACCTCCTCCAACTATCAAAGGAACAGTAATCTGAGATTTTACAGCAGAAATTATCTCTGGAGATACAGGATTTAATGCACCGCTACCTGCCTCAAGATAAATATATTTCATTCCTATCATTTCACCTGCAAGAGCATGGGCTACTATATTTTCAATGTTTGATGATGATAAAGGTTGTGTCTTACTGACTCTCTCTACAGATGTTCTATAACCACATTCTATGAGGATATAACCTGTTGGTAGTACTTTTAATCCCATTTTCTTAACGAAAGGAGCTGCACGTACATGATGCTCGATAAGGTAATCAGGATTCCTTCCACTAATCAAAGTAATGAATAGAATACCATCAGCATTGGGTGTTACTTGCTCTGAAGAACCTGGGAAAAGTATCAATGGTAATGAAGTATTATCTCTTATCTCTTGAGCAATTGCATGAATATTGTTTTTCACAGGTTGGCTACTACCAAAGAAAAAGGTGTCAGCTCCTTGAACCTCATAGATATTAACTTTAGATTTTACGTCTTCAAGCTTTATTTTATCCGGATCGATTAAAACGATCAGACCAGCTCTATTATTTTCTTTCTTCTTTAACAAATTATTTTCCTGTCTTTTTGATTTGTGTCATTGCGAGGATTGGTTAAATCCGTGGCAATCTTTTTTAATACGAATCCGGGAAGACATGGGAGCCTTCCCCTACGGTTTTAATTTTTAATTATCTTTTTCGAACTATATATCTTCTACCTTTATAGATCGTATTCCTTGATAGATTATTGATTTTTTTAAAATCAGCTGTGTACATCTTAAATTTCTTACAGATCCTGCCAATTGAATCCCCACTTCTTGCCTTGTAATATTGAAATTTATAACCTCTAAGGTAAATATTAGTTCCAGGATA
>JAQIDB010000108.1 GCA_027858225.1 Candidatus Delongbacteria bacterium | reverse complement strand
GTTTTAGAATATACCCAAAATTATATTCAGGATACATTTTTATTAATTCATCAGCTATCTCATTACACTTTTCAGTATTATCTTCATCAGCATAAAAGTCTTCAATAAGCTGGTTTATAGTCATATGTTCTTTCATGGTAAGCATTTATGATTTTCCTTTTCTAATTGGGGTACTATTGCTTGTAACATCTGTATTCCCCACAGATGTGGGGTATTTCGCAATTAGAAAGAGTCTTTAGTTGCGGGTAGCCGCCCAAATCGGGGGTATATGCGAATGTTTTATTATTCTTCATCGAATTTTATATTATCAAGCGGATTCTTTATTTTGTTGAATCTTTTTCATTTACAATATGCACTATATTTAATCGTTGAGTCATAAACTACGTTACAATATACTAATTGTCAAATTGTTTTATGTTGTAACAAAAAATGTATTAACCCATAAAAGAAAAAAAAAGACCCTGAAATAAATTCAGGGTGACCGATAACTTGAACAAGGGGTTTCAACCCCTTGTAAGTATAATAATTGCTTCTAAAATGGTTTCCTTACCGAGTAAAGTCTTCCTATTCGATCAATATCTGCTGATGATGTTATAGAATAAAATTCATCATAATCATTACCATCTTCAAGTATATTTAAAACAGCATTTGCAAAGTATTTGCCGATCTTCAAAACTGTAGTTTTTGCGAATAATTGATGTTCGTAATAAGGATCTTCCAGGTTACTCTGCATAGTGTTAGTAAAAATGATCTCTTTGATCCTTTCACTTCTTAGCAGATTTTGAGATCTACCGGTTAAGTGAGCATGAGTTGCGAACATAGTAAAATTCTCACCACCCATTTTTTCTATAACTCCGTACATAGAAGCAAAACTTCTTACAATATCATCGCAAATGAATTTATCTTTTCCTTCATGACCTGAATAATTTTCTGAATTCTTATCTTCTTCGATATTTTTCAAATAACCTGTAACAGGATCTCTCTCTTTCTTAAACTGCACCCAGCTGATTCCAGATAAGCTAGGCTCAAGTCTTTGAAGATTTTTCATGATGTCCGTTCCAAGTTCTTTCGAACCTTCATCAGTGGAAATAAAAACAGCTTTACTACCGTCACCTTTTATTCTTCCGCTTGTGAAAAGATAATGGGCAAGAATTGGTGCGATCGGCAAATCAATAAAAGCTTTTTCGCCTTTTGCAATATCATTAAAATATACTTCTCCAAAAGCTTCAATCATATTTTTAGAATGAGCATGAACAGTCATCACTTTCGAGATGCCTTCAGCCTTACATCTTTTTGCCAATCTCATAGTTGATAAAGATTTTCCATCATATTTCTTTATATCTTTCTCAGTAAATTTATTATCTGTCCCGGGTCTTAAATGATTTCCACTTAATCTTACATTTGACCAGATAAGATTTACTTCTTTTGCACCATTTTCTATGCAAAGAGAAGCAGTATGACAAATTCTTTCAAGCAGTACTGAAGGTTCCCAATGTTTATGACTTGCCACAAGATAAACATGTTTTCCATCTAACCTATTTCTAGGGGTTTTAGAAAAACCGATCTTACCATCTAATAAAAGTTTTGGATCGTAATCATCATCTTCATGGAAAAAATGAGCGACTAAAGTGTCAACTTTCCATGGTTGATTAAGTTCTTTGCCTATCTTTCTAGCAAATCTATCTAATGGTTCAACGGGAATTATTACTCTATCAAATGGTTCTATCTTTCCTAACAGGTCCATCTATATCTCCAAGTTTTAATATGACTTAGCGAAAATAACACGCTTTTTACTTTCTTTTCCACAGATAATACACTTTCCATCTTCTTCTTTTGCTGATGAAGGGATATTACGAATAGTTACTTTGAACTCTTTTGCTTTGTCTTCACATTCAGACGCCCCACACCAATGAGAATTTGCAAATCCTCCGTGTATCTCAGGATTGTTTTTATTCTCAGGAGTGAAAAATTCAACAAACTCATCATAATTATCTATGTTTCTCGTATTATCTGTCATCAACTTCTTAGCTTTATTATACAAATTATTTTGAATATCATCAAGAGTATTAATCAAATTTGACATAAATTCTTCAACGCTAATGAAAGATTTTTTCAATTCAGGTTCATCTCTACGTAATACTGCAATAGTACCTTTCTCAAGATCTTTAGGCCCGATCTCCACTTTAATTGGAGCACCTTTTTTGATCCAATGCCAGTTCTTTTCTCCACCTTTAATATCTCTATCATCGATCTTTATGACAAGTTTTCTTTCATGGAATCTAAGCTTAGATACTTTTTCTTTAATTTCATTAACGACTGCAAATATTTTTTCTCTTTCTTCATCGTTCTTATAAATAGGAAGAACAACGATATGAGCAGGTGCTATTCTTGGAGGAATTACCATTCCATTATCATCGGCATGAGTCATTATCAATGCTCCTATCAATCGAGTTGAAACACCCCATGAAGTCGTCCATGCAAATTCTTCTTTTCCTTCTTTACTCTGAAATTTAATTTTAGATGCTTTTGCAAATTTCTGACCTAGAAAATGTGAAGTTCCTGATTGAAGAGCTTTTTTATCCTGCATCATTGCTTCAATTGAATAAGTTGCCAATGCACCAGGGAATCTTTCTGATTCGGTTTTCTCACCTTCGATCACAGGTATAGCTAGAACTTCTTCTGCAAATGTTTTATAAACCTGAAGCATTTTAAAAGTTTCATCAACAGCTTCTTTTTCAGTAGCATGAGCAGTATGTCCTTCTTGCCATAAGAACTCAGTGGTTCTTAAAAATAATCGTGTTCTCATTTCCCAGCGAACAACATTTGCCCATTGATTGATAAGAATAGGAAGATCTCTATATGAATTAACCCATTTTGCATATGATTCACCGATGATAGTCTCACTTGTAGGTCTTACAACCAAAGGTTCGTCAAGTTTTCCATCAGGTATTAGTTTGCCATCTTCATTTTGTGTTAATCTGTGATGAGTAACGACAGCACATTCTTTTGCAAAACCATCTACGTGGTCAGCCTCTTTCTGCAAATAACTTAAAGGTATAAATAATGGAAAGTATGCATTTATATGACCTGTCTCTTTGAACATATCATCCAATTCTTTCTGCATGTTTTCCCAGATAGTATATCCCCAAGGTTTAATAACCATGCAACCTCTAACATCACTGTTTTCAGCAAGTTCAGCTTCTCTTATTACTTCCAAATACCACTGAGAGTAATTTGCATCTCGAGTCTTTTGCATTGCTGTTCTTTTAAAATTTCCCATTTATATAACCTTCTTTTATTTTTTTGTAATTGCGAAGAATTTTTAATTCTGTGGCAATCTTGTTTTCATATAAGATGGGGACGACTGGTAGGCGTCCCCTACATCTGCTTTAATTAATGCCTTATTTCGTAATTTGGTGCTTCTCTTGTAATTTGAACATCGTGGGGATGACTCTCAATCAATCCAG
The DNA here is from genome assembly GCA_027858225.1 of Candidatus Delongbacteria bacterium. Classification (GTDB taxonomy): domain Bacteria; phylum UBA4055; class UBA4055; order UBA4055; family UBA4055; genus WTAK01. The sequence goes on along the minus strand of JAQIDB010000108.1, from coordinate 25,530 downwards.
CACCTGTCATCTGAATAAACTGAGTATTCTCCTGCATTTCTTTAATATTTGCTGCTCCACAATAGCCCATTGATTGTTTAAGACCACCGACCATTTGATAAATTGTAGCGGCTATATGACCTTTGTATGAAATTCTTCCTTCAATTCCTTCAGGAACAGCCTTTTCAGATGCAACTTGAAAATACCTGTCACTTGAACCTTTTTTCATTGCACTGATAGATCCCATACCTCTATAGGTCTTAAATTGACGACCTTCAAAGAGTATCATTTCTCCAGGTGCTTCATCAGTACCAGCGAGCATTGAACCAAGCATTACTACATCAGCTCCAATACCGATAGCTTTAGCAATGTCTCCACTGTATTTAATACCACCATCTGCGATCAAAGGGATACCATATTTATTACATACTTTTGAGACATTGTCAATTGCAGTGATCTGAGGAACTCCAACTCCTGCAACTACTCTTGTAGTACATATCGAACCAGGTCCAATCCCAACTTTTATAGCATCAGCTCCAGCTTCAATAAGATCTTTTGCCGCTTCTGCAGTCGCAATATTGCCAGCTATAATCTGAACATCTTTATATTTTTTCTTAATTCTTTTGATTTCTTTTGCAATATCTACATTGTGTCCGTGAGCACTATCAAGCACTAAAGCATCAACTTTTGCATCTATAAGTAATTTAATTCTTTTGTCGTCTCCATTTGCAGAAATTGCTGCTGCAACTCTTAATCTTCCACGATGATCTTTACAAGCATTTGGAAAACTTTCTTTTTTCTTGATATCTTTGAAAGTTATCATTCCCTTCAAATGGCCTTTATTATCTACAATAGGAAGTTTTTCGATCTTATTTTTTTGTAAAACATATTTTGCCTCTTCTAAAGAAGTACCTTCTTCTCCCGTAATAAGAGGAAGATGGGTCATTATTTCTTTTACTTTCATATCGTTATTATATTCAAATCTGATATCTCTATTTGTAATAATTCCAACTAATTTCTTTTTTTCAACAACAGGAATTCCTGAGATAGAGAATTTTTTCATTAAAACTAATACTTCACCGATAGTAGCATTTTTATTTATAATAACAGGATTAGTGATCATTCCACTTTCAGATCTTTTTACCCTATCAATTTCAATGGCCTGTTCTTCTGCAGTCATATTTTTATGTATAACTGCCATTCCACCTTCCCTTGCCATTGCAATTCCCATACGGGATTCTGATACAGTATCCATAGCAGCAGATAAAATTGGAATATTAAGCTTGATCTTTTTTGTCAGATAAGTTGAAGTATTTGCTTTATTCGGTTTTACATTACTTTTCTGAGGGATAAGCAACACATCATCAAATGTTAGTCCCATTCCTATAATTTTCTTCATTTTTTATCCTTATTTTTTTAATTTTTTAACAAAAAGCCGCCAATAATGGCGGCTTTTACAATTTATATAAGTCCTTTTAAGTACCAAATATGATTACTATTCCCTACCATCTATAATTCTACTTAGTTTCTCATTTGTTGAATTTTAATTTCGCTAAAAATAACATAATAGACAGGTTTTGTCAAGTAAATTGATGTTTTTTTTAATTACTTAATTACTTGTTTGCTTAATTATGCTCGAATATTTATATTTAAATCTATGAAAAATATTATTTTCAATATTATGGCAAAGATCATTACCCTAGTGATACTTTTCAATTTGTCATTTTCTTTCGGAGAAGAAAGTTCTTCTTATCCTAAAGTTGGTTTAGCTTTATCCGGTGGTGGTATTAGAGGGATAGCTCATATAGGTGTTCTTCGAAGGTTAGAGGAGGAAAACATTGATTTTGAAATGATTTCAGGTTCAAGTATGGGATCTTTTATTGGTGGAATGTTTGCACTCGGATATGACAGCTATGAAATAGAAAAGTATTTTAAAGATTTTGCAATGAAAGATCTTATCAATAATAATCCTAAAAGAGATAATACAAAGAACTATTTAAAAAGGATTTCAGATAGAACTAGTATAGAGCTCGATCTAACTAAAGATGGTATTAAATTACCCAATGCTCTCAATAATGGACAGGGACTTTTAGAAGAATTAGCTATGTTGGTGAATTCATCTCCTTACTATAGTTCTAATTTTGATAATCTCAAGTATAAGCTTAGAGTTGTAGCCTCTGATATTCAACATGCAAAAAAAGTTGTTTTCAAAGATGGAGATCTCCCAACGATTATAATGGGATCAATTTCATTCCCAGGTTTTTTTAGACCAGTTGCATATAACGGGATGAAACTTCTTGACGGTGGCTTAACCGACAATATACCTTCAGATGTACTAGAAGGTTGTGATGTTATTCTAACTTCGAATACTACACATGATGAAGATCCTAAGATAGGAGATTATAATTTTATTCAGCTATTGGATAGAATATCACTTACAATGACTGATGATAGAATGAAACATAATTTAAAGATCTCTGATGTTGTTTTTAGTCCAAATATTAAAGAAACATCCCTAGATGATATTGCCAATATAGATTCTTTGATAGTGCTTGGTTACAAGTCCGTTGATGACCAAATAGATAAAATCAATGAGCTACTTAAAGACCGAAAAATGATAAAAGTACTTAAGAATAATCAGCCTTTGGTTAATTACAAAATTGTAGGGAATACAAAATTTTTAGCTAAAGATATTTTAAATGAAATTGAAAACCTTAAATCTCCAGATGAAGCAAAAATATCCATTATCTCAAAATATAAAAAGTCCGGTTTGTTCTTAGTTAAAGTAGATTTAGCTGTTAAAGATGGATTTGTAGAAATCAAGATTGATGAAGGTGTCGTTGAAAGAATAAATATTGTTGGAAATACTAAAACAAGTTTAAGTTTTATCAAGGATGAACTGAGCATAAAAGTAGGTAAAATACTGAGAAATAAAGATCTTACAAAAAGTATAAATGCTCTTTATGGTACTGATCTTTTTTATAATGTTTCCTATAGAATTGACGACTTAAAAAACTGCGTTTGTATAAGTGTTGAAGAGAAACCATACAATGTTCTCAGGATAGGAACACATTACCAAACTGACCGGGGGTATTTAGGTCTTTTTGAGTTGGCGAATAAGAGTATGCACGGTAAAAGATCAGAAATGTACATTAGCTTGCTTTATGGTGAGAAATTCAACCGAGTAGAAGCATCTTACTACAATATATTTATGACAAAATCAACATTATTCTATGAATTGTTACCGTACTATCAGGTCGAGGAAAAATTCATGTATGAAGAGCATGATGTTATTGATAGTTCAAAATTTTACGATAGAAGAGCGGGTGCAAGCATAAACTTGGGGTTTCAGTTGTTCAATAACTATCAAGGTATAATTATTGCGAATGCTGAGAATTTGAATATTGATAAAGTTGTGAATAATAAGCTAAAAACATCTATTGGATTTAATATAACTGCTGATAACAGAGATGATCCTGTAGTTCCAACTAAAGGTGTTTATCTTTCTCTAAACTCCTCAAGTGAATGGATGGATAATAATGCTGATATAAAATTCCATAAGATGTGTGGTGAAGTAAATTTCTACTCAAATTTATCAAGCAGATTATTTTACAGTTTTGGAATTTTTGCTGGGACTGGAGATAAGTTGGTTCCAAGTTATGAAAGGTATAATATCGGTGGTAAAGTTATGATGCCTGGGACGTATTATCAGGAATACTCAGCATTGCAGTACGTAAGACTAAAAGTAGATCAGAATTACTTATTGTATTCTGATTCAATATTAGATTTTTATTACACACTCGGATATACTTTTAATGGTTTCTGGGATGATAGATTAGATGAACTAGACTTTGTTGATAGAGACTTCATGAATTCATTTTACGTTGGTTTACTTTTGAACACAGTAATTGGTCCAGCAGAACTCGGTTGGGGAATTACAACCGGAAATGCAGATATAAAAACTAATTCAAAATTTTATTTATCCATTGGTTATAAGCTTTAAAAAAATAATTAAAATATCTCTATAATTTTGGAATAATATTGCGTATATTATGAACTACCCTGGGGGTGCATAAAGCTGAGAGAGACTATGTCTCAACCCTTGGAACCTGATCTGGTTAATTCCGGCGTAGGGAAGCGGTAATATTAATGGACTTATACCGCTTTAGAAGCGGTATTTTTATTTGGAGAAATTATGAAGATCGTTGTGAACGGTAAAGTTGAAAACACAGATCAAGATACTATTTTAAATTATATCTTAGAAAAAAATTTAGAACCTAAGACGGTTATAGTTGAATACAATTTTAAGATAGTTAAAAAAGATACTTGGAACAATGTTAAGATTAAAGATGGTGACAATTTAGAAATATTAAATTTCGTTGGTGGTGGATAGATGGATATATTAAAGATAGGAAATAAAGAATTTTCGAACAGGCTTTTAACTGGTACTGGGAAGTTTTCATCAAAGAAACTTATTACAGAGATGTTGAAAGCAAGTGGTTCTGAGATGATCACAGTTGCATTACGAAGAGTTGACTTTGCTGCCGGTAATGAGAATATTATAGAATATATTCCTAAGAATGTTGTTTTATTACCAAATACATCAGGTGCAAGAACAGCAGAAGAAGCTGTAAGGATAGCTCGAATCGCAAGAGAAGCAGGATGCGGAGATTTTATAAAAATTGAGATTATCACTGATACAAAGTATTTAATGCCTGACAATGAAGAAACGCTGAAAGCTACAAAGATCTTAGTTTCTGAAGGATTTCATGTTCTTCCATACGTAATGCCGGATCTTACATATTCATATAAACTTGTTGAAGCAGGAGCAGCGGCTGTGATGCCATTAGGTTCTCCAATTGGATCAAACCGTGGTATTAGGCTTAAGGAAGTAATTCAAATATTGATCGATAATATTGATATACCTGTGATCGTAGATGCAGGGATAGGTAGACCTTCTCAGGCAGCGGAAGCAATGGAGATGGGTGCAGATGCAGTCTTGGTGAACACAGCTATATCAGCAGCTGAAGATCCTGTGGCAATGGGGAAAGCTTTTTCACTGGCTGTACAATCCGGAAGAATGGCTTATCTTGCTAAATTAGCAGAGGAAAGTAAAACAGCGAATGCTTCATCACCATTAACAGGATTCTTAAGGGAATAGGCTCTCACTAAGCCATAGAGAGTACAGGGGAAAGAAGAGGGTTTATTATCCTGAAGGGATAAAGCACTCATAACCGCAGGTTTCAACCTGTGGAGAAACAAGATCCTGAAATAAATTCAGGATGACAAAATAAAAAGGAAATAAATGTCATTTAAAGATATAATAAAACAGTACGAAGATTTTAATATTAAGGATCATTTTTCAAAGGTAACTCTCGAAGATGTTGATAAAAGTTTGAAGAAAGATAAACTTTCTGAAAACGATCTATTAAATTTACTTTCACCTGTTGCAGCTGAAAGGATCGAAGAGATGGCTCAATTGTCTCATAAGAAAACGGTTCAGTATTTCGGTAGAACGATTTCATTGTATATTCCATTATATATATCAAATTACTGTAGTAACGGATGTACATATTGTGGATTTCATGCAGAAAGTAAAATGAAAAGAAGTAAGCTTTCTTTAGCGGAGATCGAAGAACAGGCGATAATTATTTCAAAAACAGGGATCAAGCATATATTGTTTCTTACTGGCGAATCGGAGAAAGCTACTCCAATATCTTATCTGGTTGAAGTTGTAAAACTGTTAAAGAAGTATTTTCCTTCAATTTCTATTGAAATATTTCCAATGAGCGTTGAAGATTATTCGACCTTGAAAGAGGCTGGTGTGGACGGGCTTACAGTATATCAAGAAGTATATGATAGGGAAATCTATAAGGTAGTTCATCCTTACGGAAGAAAGCGTGATTATGATTTTAGAATAGAAACACCAGAGAGAGGAGCGGAAGCAGGATTCAGATTAGTGAATATTGGAGCATTATTTGGTCTTGGAGATATTGCAAGTGAAGCATTTTATACTGCAATTCATGCAAAATATCTTGATGATAAATATCCTAACACAGAGATAGCAGTGTCATTACCTAGAATAAATTCCGCTGAAAATGAATTTGAACAAGAATACAGACTTGATGATCAAACTTTCGTACAATATCTAACAGCATTCAGATTATTTTTGCCAAGAGTGGGAATAAATATCTCGACCAGAGAGAATGCTGAGTTTAGAGATAATGTTCTTCCATTAGGAGTAACAAGATATTCTGCAGGTTCAAAAACTGAAGTTGGAGGATATGGAGAGCAAGATGATGATAACGTTCCTCAATTTGATATATCTGATACAAGAAGTGTGGATGAAACTGTGAAAATGATCGAAGAGAAGGGATTTCAGGTAGTGAAGAAAGATTGGGAGTTGATCAATGAATAATACATATCGAATTATAGATGCAAATATCAATAGAATGTCTGAAGGGATAAGAGTTCTTGAAGACCATTCTAGATTTATTACAGAGAATAAAGATATTAATTCACAGCTTAGAGATATTAGGCATAAAGCAAGAAAGATATTGAAAGAATTTGATAATGATCTTATTTCTTCAAGGGAATCATTAACTGATAACGGGTTGAAAATTTCATCTGAAAACAAATTGGATAATAAAACTTCTGAGAAATCACTTATTTTATCGAATTTTAAGAGAGTTCAGGAAGCTGTAAGAAGTATTGAAGAAAATCTAAAGATCATTGGTGAATATGACAAAGGTAAACAATTTGAGCAGATCAGATTTGAAGTTTATGATATTGAGAAGCAATGTTTTTCAAGTTTGAAATTTGTTTTACCTGAAGGAATTTATGGTTTAACAGCAGAAATTTATTCTAATGGACGATCAAATATAGAAGTTGTAAAAGAAATGATAACAGCAGGAATTAAGATTATTCAATACAGAGAAAAAGAAGAAGATAAATCGAAGAAAGAAATGTTAGCTGAATGTCTTGATATAAGAGAAATGACTAAAGAAGAAAATGTCGTTTTCATAGTTAATGATCATCTGGATATTGCAATTCTGTGTAAGGCAGATGGAATACATTTAGGACAGGATGATCTTACAGTTCAGGATATTAAGCAAATCAATGGAAACTTAATTATCGGTGTTTCGACTCATAATCCGGAGCAAGCTCAGAAAGCTATTTCAGATGGGGCAGATTATATAGGCGTTGGTCCGATTTTTAGTACTAAGACAAAGAAAAATGTTTGTGATCCTGTAGGATTAGAATATTTAGAATATATTGTAAATAATATAGATATTCCATTCGTAGCTATTGGTGGAATTAAAGAAGACAATATTCATCGGGTCATTGAAAAAGGTGCAAAAAGTATTGCTTTGGTGACTGAGATAGTCGGTGCTGAAAATATTGGTGATAAAATTAAGAATTTAAATAATAAATTAAAATAGAAGAGAGAATTAAAATGAATTACACAACTCAGATGGATGCAGCATCAAAGGGAATTGTAACTCCACAAATGAAGGATGTACTTGAAAGAGAAAGTATCACTCAGGAGAAACTTTTACAGCTGATGAGCGAAGGAAAAATTGCTTTACCTGCAAATAAGAATCATAAGAATCTTAGAGGAATCGCAATTGGTACAGGGCTTACTACAAAAGTTAATGTAAACCTTGGAGTTTCTGAAGATTGCTACAATCTTGATATGGAAATGAAAAAGGTCAATGCTGCAATTGAAATGAAGACAGATGCGATAATGGATCTTAGTACTTTTGGTGACACTCAGGCATTTAGAAAGAAGCTTGTTGAAACATCTCCTGTAATGCTTGGAACTGTTCCTATCTACGATACTGTAACTCAACATATAAATAAACCGATCAAAGATATTACCGTTGATGAATGGTTCGAAATAGCAGAAAGACATGCAAATGATGGTATCGATTTTTTAACTATTCATGCAGGTTTAACAAAGGTTGTTGTTGAAAGAATAAAGAAAAATATGCGTTTGACACATGTTGTCAGTCGTGGTGGTTCTATCTTAATGGAGTGGATGGAAGAGAACAATGCTGAAAACCCATTCTATGAGTATTTTGATAGACTTCTAGATATTTGTGTAAAGTATGATGTTACTATCAGTATTGGTGATGGTCTTAGACCGGGTAGTTTGAAGGATAGTACAGATGCTCCTCAGATACAGGAATTGATATTTTTAGGTGAACTTACTAAGCAAGCTTGGGAGAGAAAAGTCCAAGTAATGATCGAAGGTCCGGGACATGTACCTTTAAATGAGATCGTTACGAACATGCAGCTCCAAAAGAAATTATGTCATGGTGCACCTTTTTATGTTTTAGGTCCATTGGTGACTGACATTGCTCCAGGTTATGATCATATCACTTCTGCTATCGGTGGTGCAATTGCCGCTTCAAACGGTGCAGATTTCTTATGTTATGTTACTCCGGCAGAACATCTCAGATTACCTGATCTTGATGATATGAAAGAAGGTGTTATTGCTTCAAGAATTGCAGCTCATGCTGCTGATATTGCTTTAGGAATTCCGGGAGCAATGGACTGGGACAACGCTATGAGTAAGGCAAGAGTTGACCTTGATTGGAAAGCTCAAATAGATCTTGCGATAGATCCTGAGAAAGCGAAAGCTTATAGAGAATCAGCTGCTCCATTGGATGAAGATGTTTGTTCTATGTGTGGTGAGTTCTGTGCGATTAAAAGAAGTAATAAAGTGTTAAAAGGGAAATAAGAGGATTTATGGCTAAATTAAAATCAATAAAATCTTATAAAGAATTGAAAAGTAATCTGACATTAAAAGCGAAGACATATTTACTTCTTTATAAAAATGGTTCAGAGATCAGTGATTCTGCTCTGAAAAATATTACTGCTGCATCAAAACCTTTTAAAAAAATTACTTTCTTAAGATCTGATATGTCACAAGTAAAAGATGTTCATGGAAAGTACAAGGTATCATATTTTCCTTCATTGCTGTGCTTTGAGAATGGTAAATTGATGAATGTTATTAAAGGATCCAATGATGAATCTTTCTATAACCTTGAGTTTGCAAGTGAGGTAGTAGTTGTTAAAAAGAAAAGTGTAAAACCTCAGAAAAAAGTTGTGGTCTATACTTCTCCAGATTGTATTTGGTGTGCAAAAGTGAAGAAATATTTGAAAGAAAATAATATTAGATTTACTGACTTTGATGTTTCGAAAGATAAGGATAAAATGTATGAATTGATTAAGAAGAGTGGGAAGATGGGTGTGCCCCAAACTCAGATCGGAAGTACAATAATTTTTGGATTTGATAAAGCTAGATTAATTCAACTATTAGATCTTAAAAAAAAATAGCTATTTAAGCCCGTTTTTACGGGCTTTTTTTTATTACTTAAATCAACAAAATACGTTAAATTCACATAGTATGAAAAACTTATTTGTAAAATATCAGGATCAATTGAAAGTAATAATATCAGCTATGCTGATTGGCTTGTTTTATCCACCGACTGGAAGTAGTTATATTGTTCTGTTTTTGTTAGTCCCATTTATCTGTGTTCTGAATAAAGAAGGTAAAAGCGGCTTGGTAAATGGTTTTATCTTCGGATTTTTTCTTTCATTAATTTCATCTGCGTGGATAATGGCAAATTCAGGAGCCCCTGTTTGGCTCAGGATCGTAAGCGGTTTTGGTTTCTTCTCTTTCTCAGGATTTTACTATGCTGCTATGGGTGGCATGTTCTCTTTGATAAAGAAGGCTTTTCCTAAGAAAGCGATATGGTTTTTACCATTGGTCTGGGGGGGGATGGAGCATCTGATGTTGTACAAGGAATTCGCTTTCCCATGGACATTATTGGCAAATGGATTTACTACTAAGATAGAATTTATTCAAATAGCAGAATTATTCGGCGTCATTTTTGTTTCAATGCTGTTGGTATTCTTTTCAGTGCTGATGTTCAAGATAATCGAGAACATCGTTCTAATGAAGAAAGATACCAAGCAAAAATCTACAGCTATCAAAGCAATCATAATTCAAGGATTAACTTTAGTTATAATATTCTGCAGTGTGTACTTCTGGGGAAATTCTCGACTTAAATATTTTTCAGAGAAAGGGAAGGAACTTCCTGTTGTAAAAGTAGCAATGATCCATGCAGGTTTAGGTAGTGATTATAAATGGCAGAAAGCTAACTTTAGAAAGATTGTAAGAGATCAATATGCTTTGAGTGATTCATCACTTGCTGAAAAACCGGATCTTATTCTCTGGGGTGAAACTAATTTCCCAAAATATATAGAAAACTATCCGAGATCGATTAAAGAGTTTAAAAAATATAGTATTGAGAATAATGTTGATATATCAACCGGAGCTCTTGGTTTTAACTTTGATGAGAAAACCGAGATAATTGAAAAATTCAACAGTGTCTTTTTCTACTCAGGAAATAACGAATATATCCGTTACGATAAAACGATGTTAGTTCCTTTCGGAGAAGCATTTCCCTATTCAAATATATTTCCATTTTTGAAAGATATTTCACTAGGTCAAGCAAACTTTGACAGGGGAGATAATAAGGAATTATTTAAAATGAAGACTGGTAATAAATTCATAACGACGATCTGCTATGAAGGTCTTTTTCCTTACTACAATGCAAGATATGTTGCAATGGGAGCAGAATTTCTGACAAACGTTTCAAATGATGCTTGGTATGAAAATACAGATCAAGTGTATCAGCACAGCAGATTTAATATATTCAGATCAATTGAGAACAGAAGAAGCACTATAAGATTGGCTAATAGAGCTGAAAGTTCAATTATTTTTCCATCTGGTGAGCAAAATATTCTCTACGATAATGAAGGAGAATTTTTCAAAGTTGTGGATGTTCCTGTTAATTCAGAACTGACATTTTTCACAAAGAACTACAAGGTCATTGCAGGTATAATAATCGGGATGAACTTATTACTCCTGGTTATGTCAATTTATACAATCAAACTTAAAAGGAAATAAATGAAGACGATATTTTTATTGAAATACGGAGAACTTACTCTCAAAGGTAGGAACAGAAGAGATTTTGAAAATAAAGTGATTAAAAATGCAAAATATGTTTTAAAAGATCATGAAATTCTTGCTGAAAAAGTATTTGGGAGATTTGTTATTAAAACAGATTCGACCAATGAAGAAGAGATCCAAGAAATAGGATATAAATTAGCAAATTTTGTATTTGGGCTGTCCAATGTCTCAATAGGTGTGATTGTTGAAAATGATCTAGATAAGATAGATGAAGTATCTTTTGAGCAGGCAGAAAAATTTATTAAAAAACATGATCCGAAGACTTTCAAGATAGAAGTAAAAAGACCTTTTAAGAATATTCCTAAGACTTCAACTCAGGCAGCTGCAGATATTGGTGCATATGTTTGGCGAAAACTTCCATATTTGAAGGTAAAGCTGGTCAATCCAGATATGACTATCAGGGTTGAAATTCTTGAAGATTATACAATTATTTCATCTGACAAATTTGAATGTTTGAAAGGGTTGCCAGTTGGTTCTTCAGGTAAGGTGGGTCTAATGTTATCAGGTGGAATTGATTCTCCTGTTGCAGGTTATTTAGCTCAGAAAAGAGGTTGTTATCTTAATGCTATTTACTTCCATTCACCACCTCATACTCCACAGAAAACTAAGGATAAAGTTTTTACTTTAGCTGAGAAATTGATGCAATATCAACATGGGATGAGAATATATACTGTAAATTTCACTGAGATCCAGTTGATGCTCAGAAAAACTACCGACATGCAGTATTTTGTGATCTTAGGTAGAAGGATGATGATCAGGATATCCAATGAAATTGCAAAAAGGTATAAAATGAAAGCCTTCATTACTGGTGAGAATCTTGGTCAGGTTTCTAGTCAAACTTTGGAGAATCTTCACTGTATGAACAGCTTGGCTCATCGACCTATTCTAAGACCATTGATTACTTACGATAAAAACGAGGTTATAGAAATTGCTCGGAAAATAGGTACTTATGAAACTTCGATTCTTCCTTACGATGATTGCTGTACTTTGTTTCTTCCTCCGAATCCGAGGACAAAGGCTAAGATTAGACAATTAGAATTTGAAGAAGCAAAATTGGATTTCCAATCTTTGGTTGATAGGGCAGTTGAAACTGTAGAGATGATAGATTTGTAATACATTAAATTTTGTATTTTCTACATCCTAAATATAAATATGGAACACATATGAACGGAACAATTAGAGAAAATATAAAAATCGGTTTTAAAGTTAATATCGTTTTAAAACAAGATCAGAGAAGTGGAACGTTAACTAAAGGGGTTGTTAAAGATATTTTAACAAAATCTCCTAAACATTCCCATGGTATTAAAGTTAGATTGGAATGTGGTCTGGTTGGTCGTGTAAAAGAGATAATAGAATGAAACTTTATATAGATGGTGATTCGTTGCCAAATATTTTGAAGCCTATTTTGGATAGAGCTATTGATCGCCTAAAAATTACGACTTATGCAATAGCGAATAAGCCTATCAAAGTTGGTAGATCAAAATATATTGAATATATTCTTGTAGGTGCAGGTGCAGATATTGCGGATGATCGTATAGTTGAAATGGTTGAGGAAGGGGATCTTGTTATCACAGCAGACATTCCACTGGCTGACAGGATCATCACTAAAAATGCTCATGCTCTCGATCATAGGGGTAATTTTTTCACTGAGGATAATATTAAGCATTATCTTTCTATTCGTAATGTTATGCAGGAATTTCGTGATATTGGTGTTCAGACTCAGGGACCTCCACCTTTTAAGCAGAAAGATGCACATGAATTTGCAAATCAGTTGAATAACTTTTTAGTGAAGAATTGTAAAGGATAAGAATTTATGGATTTACACCTAAATAAAAAAGTCTTGGAAGATTTAGCCTATCTTAAAGAAAACTGGACTAAAGGGATTGATGAAACAAGTATCAGACACTCAAGTCATATCTTGCGTTCTTTGTTAGTTGAAAATGATTTGATGAAAGTAAAAAATGCGTTAAATATAAAATTTAGGATATTAGTATCTAACCATAAAAAATTGAACGATAATGAAAATCAAGATTTGAATTTTTTTATGCCTAAAGGTGCATTGTTTGTTGACAACCCCCAAATCACAAATATGCAAGTTTTTAATCGTGCATTATCTGATGCTGAAATGACACAATTATACTTAAATGGGAAGACTGTTGAAAAAAGTTTTGTTCAAATTAATAAATTTTGTAAAACAATAGCTTTTATTATTAAGGGTATAGAAATTACAAAGGATGAATTGATTAAATATGTATGCAATAAAATGGGTGGAGTTCATTATGATACAAAACGTTCAGATAAGTATTTAGATAAAAAGTATAAACTTTTAGATGGAATATTTAAAAGTGTGGCTGTACAAAGCTCAAATCCAATTTATAGTTCAATCCAAGGTATTGGACAAGATATTGTGAACAGCCCAGACTTAGACAAGTTTTTGCTCAAGCTAAAAGAAAACCAACCTTTTGACTGGCGTAAAAATTTTTAAAATATGATTTCAAATCTTTATCGAATTTGTTATAAAAATCTATTTTAATGAATGTTTCTTGTTACTTTTACATGGCAAAAAGTAACCAAAAGCCTAGTCTGCCATTAAATTTCCTAGCAGTGTGCTAATTTATTGCAGTATCGGTTTGCCTCTTACGAATGGCAGACGGTGTATTTTTCTCAATGATACTTTCTCTTCGATCAAGCACCGATCGAAAAATACATGTAAGAGGAGCGCAAAGCTGTCAAGCTTAAGTTATTTTATAAAAAATCATGACAAATCTAATATTGAATGTTATATTTGTCAAAAGAATGTAGTTGTAAAATTCGTTTGAAAGGGTAAATTATGAGTGTTAAAAGTACATCTTGTTTTAATAAAAAAAATGGTAAGCCTCTTACTGAATATTATACAGAAAGTGATGCTCAGGATGGTGCTGATTATGCTAATGGTTTACGGAATTACAACTTAACTCCTTATAAATGTGATAATTGTGGGTTGTGGCATTTATCTCCTGCAAACAGGCAAACACCTAGTACGAAATGTAGTACCTGTAGAGATAGAAATGGGAAGTTTAAAGAACTTTATTACTCGGAATATTCTGCGAGGAGAAGGGCAGATATCTTACTTAAAGAGCAAGGTGTTCGTTTGGATGTTTATGAATGTCCAAATGAGAATGGGTGGCATTTGACGAAAGGGTAAAGTGGTTTTGAGGAATAATAGTTTTATCTTATTATTATATTGATAAATATTAAAATCTTTGTTAATATTTTAAGAAAATATAATGATTAATTTATTGATGAGGAAATATGTCAATGTTTAAAAAATTTGAAATTGAATTGAATTCAATTGTAGAATTTAAAAAGATTTATCTAGAATTTTTATCTTTTGAATCAAGGAAAGATTATACTGCCGATGAAAAAATAAGACATTCTGTGGTAAGAGAAAATATTAATCAAATGAGTATTGAAGTATATAAATATGTTGTAAGAACAGGTGTACAACCAACTTTATATTATAGTCCACCACCAGCTATAGGTGGTATGGCTGGGAATATAGATTTGTTTGCGAATATATTCAATTTGTGGAGGTTTGAGATATCGCCTCAAATGTTAATTGATACACTTGACAAAGCTCAAGGATATTATTTGTTTAAACAAAAAGAATATAAAAAAGATATTAAAAATCCATTTTATTGGATTGGAATAATTATCAATTTACCTTTCAAACTTATTACATTTTCAGGATTTAATGGAACTAAAATAAAGGAATCTATAATTGGGAAAATTTTTAGATTAGTTGTTTCTTTTTTAGTTTTTATTTCAATTTTAACATCGATTTTAAATTATTGTAATATTAAATTTAGTGATATGAAGCAATTTATAAATAAAAAGGAAGCGAGTAGCACAAAAATAATAGAAGAAGAAAATTCTAATGCCAACATTAAATTAACTAAATAAGAAAGATGGTATAAATATGAAATTACTTCTTGATCATTTTGAAAAAAGCAAGAAAGCTTTAGAAAGTTTAAGTGAATTAATTAGTACCGCTAAGCATCCAGGGAATTTAGGGACAGCACGTGAGGGATTAATTTCAAATTTCCTTATGAAAAACCTTCCAGAATATATCAGTTACCATTCCGGTGAAATATTTGATAGCGATAATAGGCGTTCTGGTCAAATTGATATTGTTCTTCATCCGATAACTTCACCTAAAATCAATTTGTTGAATTCAATTAATATGTTTCCAGTTGACACAGTATTGGCGGCAATAGAAGTTAAATCTAATCTAACTACAGGTAAAAAGACAGGTGAATTAAATAATGTGCTTTCTTCATGTACAGATCTAAAAAAACTTTGTTTTGTTAATGTTAGAAATTCCTATGCTGAAATAACTGATCCTGATAGGATACCATTTCTTGTTTTTGCTTATAAAGGTCCGACATTAAAAACACTTACAAAACATTTGAAACAGAAAGGATCTATTATTAAGTCTCCTGATTTAATTGTTGTTTTAGATAGAGGTTATTATTTAGTAAAAAAATCATACAAAACTCATCTAGGAATAACAGTTGAGAATATGTACACTGTGGTAAATGCTAATAAGTATGTTCTCTTAGGGCTGTTTGAGTATATTCTTAAGCTCATTGAATGTTGGTTTAAAAATCCAAGTGAAACTACAATGCCAATAACTGAGTATACTCAAAAACTCCGAAAAAATACATTTCTTGACTTATTATAAAATGGAAATTCTTAAAAGAAAGGCTAAAACATTTAAAACAAATTAGAATGAGGATTAATATTAATTCAAAATAAGATTATGAGAAATTTATTAGATATCGAAACCATCAAACAATTGTTACCTGAAAGAAACCATAATGATATTTATTCTTTGTTAAGCATTTTTACAGATATGGGAGTGAACAAGGATATTTTCAACATTAATGATAATGGTATTATCGAAGTTCAAACATCTGATGTTGGTCAATGTTTTCCACTTGAAGTTTTTATCGATACAGCTTCAAAATTAAACAATTTAAAATATTTTGAAAATTTTAATTCATTCACTAATGGTTTTAATAATCCAAGTCAAATATCAGCTACAATATTTGAAGTAAATTGCGCAAATTATATTATAAATAAATTCAAATATAAAAATATTCGCTTTGAACCTGAAGTCTCTATTAAAGGTCAAAAAAAAAACCGGATTTTGAAGTTACGCTTAATGATGATTCTAAATTGATTTGTGAATGTAAGTCTTTAAAATCAATAAATAGAGTATTAAAATCTAAAGCTCTTAAGTTAATACAATTATTGGATAAAAAGCTTCAAGATTCACTTGATCGAAATTATAGAATAGAAGTATCTTTTAAAAATCTACCAACACATTGGAACAGAAATTTTGCTGAACAGTTAAGTGGCGGAATTAGAACATTGCTTAAGTTAAAGTATGTAGAAAGGGGTATAGAATTAAGTATTGAAAATAAACATAAAACTTGGATTAAACTAAGCAAGATTTCTGATCCGATGTTTTTTAGGAGTACAATTAATGTTGCGAATAAACTTAAAAATAATAACCCAACACTTGTACTTAGTGAAGTTCCAAATTTGAAGAAGAATATTAAGGATACGATCAAAGATGCAAGAACACAGATACCTAAAGAATCTAATTCTTTAATATTTCTTAATAGTCTCAATGAACATTATGCAAAACAAGCAATAGAAGAGTTTTTTAAAGATAATAATCCAACCAATCTTCTGGCAGTTTTATCAGGGAATAAAAACGTGAATATTCATAGAAATCTAAATTGTAAAGTAAATATTCTGAATTATCTTACAAGAAAAAGAAACTAAAAAAGGTGAAAAAATGGATTGGTTTGTAAAAATAGTAAAAATTCTTGGGACAATTAATCCTATTTCAGCTCCATTTGTTCAAATCCTTTCAGAGAAAGAATCTTCTGAAATTAAGCACCGAATTGAAATATTGGAAGATCCAATTAGTAATCTACATGAATATGTAGTAGAGTTGTCTCGGATTGTATATAAAAAAATGAAAGTTGACAACTCAAAGACACTTGACTTTGATACTGAGTTTTATGACAAATATGAACGAGCATTAATTTGTCTAGAGTCAAATAATTACATAGAATGCCATTCTGGATTTGTTACAGGAAGAGAAAAAGCTTACGATAGATTTGCAATGGGGATTAGTTTTAATGAACCGTCCTACATCATGTACATGTGTAATTTAGAAGAAGATGCAGAAAAGATGAAAATACTTCTGAACACTGTAGATGGTTGTGAGAAAGGAACAACTCTTAACGGATTCAAGATACAACAAGATATAGGACTACCATTACCAGTAATAAATGCAATGTTTATGATATTTAAGGCAAAAGGATATGGTTTACAATCAGGAGAATTTAATAGTTGTGATTATATAGGGATTGCTTGATAATAGAGTTAGTTTTACAAATATTTCTAATAAGGATAAAATCCAATTTGTTTACGTTACTTTTGCATGACCAAAAGTAACCAAAAGTCTAGTCTGCCATTAAATCTCCTAACAGTGTGCTAATTTATTGCGGTATCGGTTTGCCTCTTACGAATGGCAGACGGTGTATTTTTCTCGATGGTGCTTTCTTTTCAATCAAGCACCGGTCGAAAAATACATGTAAGAGGAGCGCAAAGCTGTTAAGCTTGTACATTTAGGTGAGTGTTTTAAAGAAAATACGCTGCTAAGGATCTTTCCAAATTATAATCTCCATCTGTTGCAGTTGTTGTGTAAAAACACACAACTATTGCAACGGCAATTCAACGGATGGAGAATCCTGCTTCACTGCTATAAAATAGTAATTTCTAAGAGGAATAAATTTGAACTGCCTTGATTTTTGTAACTTTTCATCAAGGAAAAGTTAAAAGGGAACTATAAAAGATTTAAAAAAAGACCCTGAAATAAATTCAGGGTGACAATCAAAAATGGATCCCCGTGTCAAGCACGAGGATGACAGTAAATAAAATGAGCGCATTCAACCTACTCCTTCAGAACCATATCGATACACATTACAGCAGCAAGTATAAGTAATCTTATAGGATTATCAGGTTGAACATTTTCGTTGATGTCCAGCATATAATTATCAGCAGAAGTAAATAATTCTTTACCAAGTCCAGCCCATTTTTTACTCACATGAGCAAACTCCATTTCATCTTTCATGAATTTAAAATCCCAGCTGGTCCACTTACCTTTCAGAGTACATAAGAAATTTTCATTAGCATCCAAAACATCGAACTTTCCACCAATTGAGAATAACTTTTGCTTAAAGATACCTACTAACTCTTCATTTTCATCAAAAACTTGAACTTTAGATAGAAAAAAAGATACTCCTCGTTTTACTGTTAAAACTTTTTCTCCTGATGCAGTTTTGATCTCTATCTCAAAAGGGGTCATTCTTTTATAGTCAGTAAATCTTAGCATTTTAGTAATAAAACCAAGTTTTTCTTCTCTGCAAGTCATTATCATTTCTTTATTGTTAGGGTCAACAATATCATAGTTATTTGCAGCTTTTAAAATTCCAAGATGTTCTTTTACAAAAAATAGATTTCTCTCTAAAATTGAATTCATAATATTCTCCTATAATTTTTTAATTTCTATGAACTACCGTTCCTGATGCTTGAGCTGTTGGAGTAACGGTTACCTCGCATATTTGTACATGATCAGGTGCCTCAGCAGAATACAATACAATATCAGCAATATCTTCGGCAGCTAAAGCTTTTAAACCTTTGTAAACATTATCTGCTTTCTTTTTATCACCATGAAATCTGACAACACTGAAATTTGTTTCAACTAATCCAGGCTGAATATTTGTAACTCTTATTGGTGTATCCACTGTATCCATCCTCAATCCATCACTAATAGCTTTTGATGCAGCTTTCACACCGCAGTAAACAGCTCCTTTTGGATAAGCTGCAACGGCAGCAATAGAACCGATATTGATAATATGTCCGGCATTGTTTTTCAACATAAACGGCAGGATATTCTTTGAAAGGTAAAGTAGACCTTTCATATTTGAATCTATCATTTCATCCCAATCATCTATATTTCCATCTTGGAATTTATCAAAACCGAGAGCACCGCCAGCATTATTTACTAAAACACTGATCTTCTGCCATTTCTTAGGAAGCTCATCAATTACAATAGAAACTTTCTCTCTGTCAGAAACATCCAGCTGATAAGTAAGAATCTCAGTATCATACTTTTCATTTATTTTTTCTGCAACTTTGATAAGTTTATCAAGATTTCTACTGCAAAGAATTAATTTAGCACCTTTTTTAGCAAACTGTTCAGCACATGCTTGACCGATACCACTATTAGCTCCACTGATAAAAACAATTTTATTTTTTAATTTCATTATAATACTCCATTAATTTTGAACTCACTATAATTTAGAATACTCCATTAATTTTGAACTCACTATAATTTAGTATAAGAAATATTTATTTACAACCGAAAATATATGATTATTATCACATTGAAGATTGACTATTTTGATTTATAAAGTTATTTTCATCCCAAGCAAATACAAGCAAATGTAATAAATAGATAAGTAATTAAACGTTAAACGAAGTGTAAATTGAGGAGAAGTGTATGTTAAAGATGAGAATCTTAGTGGTTTTAGTATTGTTTTTAGTATCAACCCTAGTCTTTTCGGAGAAAATAAAATTTCAAGACAGTTGGGGCCCTCAGGGTTTCAGTTTAACAGAATCAAAATCATCAAACGTGTCACTAACACACTCGGTCAATGAGTTTTCTATGACTGAAAAATTGATTAATAACGAAATGTTAACAACAGTTCAATTAACGGGAGTATTTCTTCAAAATGATGAAGGAGCTCCTAATTTACCTGGATCTGCAAGATATATTGCTATTCCACAGGGAGCTTCAGCGGAATATGTGATTAGTGAAATGCAGAAGGAAGTCTATCAGAACATTGATTTGGCACCGGCACCTAACATTCCTATGGAATCTGTTGATACTCCGGTGGAGTACATAGAAAATTCGGATATATATTCAAATGATGCTTTTTATCCTTCTTCTCCGGTAATCCTTTCTGAACCTTCTAAGATTAGAGGTGTTGATGTTGTAATGCTGGGAATTACACCTTTTCAGTATAATCCTGTAACAAAGGAGCTTATAGTTTACAGAGATATAAAAGTGGATGTAAATTTTGTTGGCGGTAACGGTCACTTTGGAGAGGACAGACTAAGAAATAAGGAATGGGACAGAATAATAAAGAACACTATAATAAATAACACTGTATTGAAAGATGTGACCTACAAAAAGACATCCGATTCGAAATCTGACGATTTCGAATATATTATAATTTGTCCTGATGATGCAACTTTCATCACTTACGCAAATCAGTTAAAGGATTTTCGTATCAAGCAGGGAATACGAACAGGAGTAGTTACAACCACCCAAATAGGTGGAAATACTGAAGCTGCGATCGAAGCTTATATAAATAATGCTTATAATAATTGGGATATTCCGCCTTCAGCAGTGTTATTGATGGCAGATTGGGGAGCTGAAGGTACAAGCGGTACCATATTCGCTCCGACCTTTGCAAGTACAACAGATAGTCAATATGACGGTGTTTCTGATAATTTTTATGCAGATGTGGATAATTCCGATGGTAAAGCTCTTCCTGAAATAACTCTTGCAAGGATGACAGCTCAAAATGAGGATCATTTACAAACAATGGTAAGCAAGATCATAAACAATGAGACAAATCCAACAATAGATCCAAATTTTTATAATACTCCGATTACCGCTTTGGGTTGGCAGACAGAAAGATGGTTTCAGATCTGTTCTGAAACTATTGGCGGATATATGAAGAATGTGCTCGGCAAATCACCGGTAAGGATTAATGCTCTTTATGAAGGTAATCCTACTGTTGATCCATGGTCTACTGGTACCAACACTTCTCAAGTAATTGATTATTTTGGTCCAAATGGTAGGAGTTACATTCCTGCAACACCACAAGAGCTTGGATTATGGACCGGCGGAGATGCCACAGATGTTGCCAATGCAATAAATACTGGTGCATTCATGCTCATGCATAGAGATCATGGGTATGCCGCAGGATGGGGTGAGCCTGATTTTACAACGCCAGATATTGACATGCTAACAAACACAAACCCGACATTTATTTTCTCGATGAATTGCGAGAGTGGTGCATTTGATTACACCTACGAAGTGTTTGCGGAAAGATTTCACAGATATACATATAACGGTCAAAATTCTGGTGCTTTAGGAGTACTTGTAGCATCTCAAATATCATATTCATTTGTGAATGATGCTTACACTTGGGGGGTATTCGATTATATGTGGCCTGATTATATGGATGATTACGGAGCTGCTCCAACAAATAATGATGAGTTTATGCCTGCTTTCGCAAGTGTAAGTGGAAAATATTTCCTAGACTATTCAAGTTGGCCCTATAATACTGTGAATAAGCTTGATACAAACTATTTGTTCCATCTTCACGGTGATGCTTATATGGTCGTGTACACAGAAGTTCCACAAAATTTAACTATAAATTCTCAGGATCTTTACGACGGAGAAACAGTTTTTTATGTTTCAGCTGATTTAGGGGCAAATATTGCATTGGTAGCTAATGGTGTAATACTTGGAACAGCAACCGGTACTGGATCAATGATTGGGATAACAATACCTCCACAAAATTTATCTACAGAAGTTATTCTTACCGTAACAAAACAGAATTATTTCAGATATGAAGAAACTATTGTAGTAGATATTCCTATTACAGACATAGGTGGATCGTGTGCAATAAACAGAACGAATGCTGACTACGGATATGTTACCGTTGGAGGAACAACGAGTCTTCAATTTACAATAACAAATTCACATAGCACTGAATTTCTACTCGGAGATATTACAACTGTAGCAGGTTATACAGTTGCTTTAGCGGCAAAAGATATTAAGAATACTGTGAATTATGTTGTTGCACCAAGTTCAAGCAAAACATATAATTTAATTTTTGAACCTACTGCTGAAGTTACTTATAATGGTAACATAACGATAACTTCATCCGATACTGGTCATGCAACAGAATATATATCGGTAACAGGTGCTGGATCACTACCAGATATAAATGTACCTACAAATACTTCCGCGACAGCAGTACCAGAAGGAAGTGTCTCAGACTCATTTGTTATTCAAAATACAGGTTTGTCCGGTTTGAGTTACAGCATGAATAATGCATACATTGGATTCTTGATACAGGGAGGTGCATACACAACTAACGATTTCTCAACTTTTCCTGGAACGGGCTACACAAATTCCGGATGGGTAGAAAGCTCGGGTGCTGCAAGAGCTACTGGTAGCGGTGTGACATGTACATTGACTTCACCAGTATTCGATATTTCAGGAGCTGGAAATCCTGTTTATCTTGAATTTACACAGAATTTTTCAGCAAGATCGGGTAGCTGGATAAAGGTTGAATATTATACAGGAAGTGCATGGGTAGAAGTGTATAACGAGACTGCATCTACAACTGTAGATCAAAACATTGAATTACCAATTAAATCAGCAAATACTCAAGTAAGGTTTATAGGTTATACTACAAGAGCACAGGGAGCAACAGCTTACTGGGATATAGATAATATTGTTGTATCATCTGAAGAAGTTTCTTTTAACTGGTTGTCATTTAACAGTTCAATAACTGGACTTGTAGCTGGATCAGAAAGCGAAACTATTAATTTAACTTACGATGCCACAGGACTCCCTGAAGGTACATACGACGCGAATATCACAATTGCTTCAGATGATCCTGATGAACCTTCAGAAGTTATTGCAGTACAGTTTAATGTATCAATTGGTGGACCTGTAGTTCCTTCAGTTCCTGCGAATATTGTTACAAGTATTTCGGGAGTAAATTTAGTTATTGATTGGGATGTTTCTGCAGACGCAACTGGATATGATATATATTCTTCAGATGATCCTTATGGAACTTTTACATTTACGGCTACTGTTGGAACTAACCAGTACACGGTTCCTGCTAATCAAGCTAAGTTATTCTATTATATTGTGGCAAAAAATTAATTTAAAATACTGAAATAAATAAAAAAGCCGGAATTGTGAACTGCCTCCCATTTAGTGGACACGAATAAAAAAGTCGTGTATATTACTAACTGGGAGGTTTTTTTATTTAACAAGTTTATATGAGACCAGTATCTGATTTTTTTCAACCGTGTCTCCGATCTTTACCATAACATCCTGAACGATTATCTCATCTATAAGTGTGATTTCATTATACATCTTCATTGCTTCTAAAGATAGTATTGGAGTATGTGGTTTTATACGATCTCCGGGTTTGCAATAAACTGCGTGGATCATTCCTGGTATAAAAGCTCTAATATCATTATTTATGCCTGGTTTATAATCTTCCCGGTTTAAATACTTCGGAGTTAACTCTGTTGTATATTTAATACCATTTATTTCTAAATAATCTGACATAGTTTTTCCTTGAGTTTCA
The DNA here is from genome assembly GCA_027858225.1 of Candidatus Delongbacteria bacterium. Classification (GTDB taxonomy): domain Bacteria; phylum UBA4055; class UBA4055; order UBA4055; family UBA4055; genus WTAK01. Next base: position 1,968 of record JAQIDB010000108.1, on the reverse strand, counting down.
TTTTATCATTACAATAATTTATTATAAATTTTACACAGGTTATTTTGTTCACATAGGCTATTTTGTTCACTAGGTTATTATAACGGTATTGAACCATGCTTATGTTTCTTCTTTGTGAACTCTTTATTCTGTGCTAATTCAAACGAAGTAATGATCTGCTTCCTTGTATCTTCAGGATTGATAATTGCGTCAATATAAGCCTTTGAAGCAGCATTGTAAGGATTTGAATACTTATCTTTATATTCTTTGATTTTCTGTTGCCTGATAGCTTCTGGATTTTTAGATTCAGCTATTTCTTTAGCAAAGACTACATTACAAGCACCTTCAGCACCCATTACAGCTATCTCAGCTGTTGGCCAAGCGTAAACAAAGTCTGTTCTTAAGTGCTTTGAAGCCATTGCAATATATCCACCACCAAAAGCTTTTCTTAACACTACAGTAACAGTAGGAACAGTTGCTTCTGAATAAGCATATAATAATTTTGCACCATGTCTTATTACACCAGCATATTCCTGATCAACTCCTGGTAAATACCCAGGTAGGTCAACTAGAGTAAGAATAGGTATATTGAAACAATCGCAGAATCTTACAAATCTTGCTGCTTTATCGCTAGAGTCAACATCAAGTACACCCGCTAATTTTGCTGGATTATTTGCAACGATACCAACTGATTTACCATCCATAAAAGCAAACCCTGTTACGATATTTGGAGCAAATAATTCTTGAACTTCAAGGAAGTATGAATCATCCACCAAGTAAGCAATAAGTTCTTTTATATCAAAACCTATTTTAGAGTCTTCTGGTACGATATCATGAATTTTTTTATGTATTCTTGGTGCCTTAGGAGTTACTGTAGGAACAGGTTTATCCCAAGCAGATGGTAAGAATCTAAGTAATTTTTTGATTTGATCTAGTGTTTCAGTCTCTGAATTTGAGAAGAAATGAGCATTTCCTGTTTGTTCGTTATGAATTCTTGCTCCACCCAATGTTTCAGCATCAATCTTTTCATTTAGAACAGACTCGATAACCTTAGGTCCTGTAATGAACATCTTAGATAGTTTGTCCGTCATAAAAACAAAGTCAGTGATAGCAGGTGAATATACGGCACCACCAGCACAAGGGCCCATTATTACTGATATTTGAGGTATCTTTCCACTATTCATAGTATTTCTATAGAATATTTCACCATATCCGGCTAAGGAATCTACACCTTCCTGAATTCTTGCACCACCGGAGTCATTAATACCAATGATTGGAATTCCCATACTTGAAGCATAATCCATTACCTTTGTTATCTTAGCTGCATGCATTCTTCCTAGAGATCCACCTGCAACAGTAAAATCTTGAGCAAACACACATATTGGTCTTCCTTCGATTTTTCCATAACCAGTTACTACTCCATCACCGGCTAAAGTTTGCTTATCAAGTCCAAAATCTCTTCCTTGATGTTCTACAAACAGATCGATTTCATTAAATGTGTCTTTATCAAGAAGTTGTTCGATTCTTTCTCTGGCTGTTAATAAGCCTCTTAATTTTCTTTTTTCTATCTTAGCATCACCGCCACCCTTTTTAAGGATTCCGATTTTTTCAGCTAGTTGTTTGATCTTATCAAGCATAGTAGCTCCAAAATTCTAATTATTTATTGATATCTAATTTCACCGATAATTTATTATAATGATATATTAAAAGCAAATTAAATTTTATGTGTTTAATAGAATGCAAAAATTTAGAATAGAAAAGAATAGATAAAGAATAGATTAAAAAGCGCACGTTCCAAGGGACTAAAGTCACCTTGTCCCAAAAAAACGCTTGACAAAGATTTTTCTTATTTATATATTTGCGGAGTTGTTGCGGGTATGGTGGAATTGGCAGACACGCCAGACTTAGGATCTGGTGCCTTTGGGTGTGGGGGTTCGAATCCCTTTACCCGCACGTTAAAAAGCGAACTTTAGGGTTCGCTTTTTTTTT
>JAQIDB010000096.1 GCA_027858225.1 Candidatus Delongbacteria bacterium | reverse complement strand
TTAATACTGCAATGAAACCATTTCATAATGAAAAATATTATCCTAAACAAAAAAAGAGGTCTATAGTATAAAACTATAGACCTCTTTTTGTTTTCCTTTTTTACTCCTTTTTTTTATTTGTTTTTATTTATGTTTTTATTTTAATCTTTTGAGAATTTTCTCTCCCATCCCGATTGTTCCAACCAACTTAGCAGGATCATCACGCTCTGCAGAGAACAGGTCACCAGTACGGTAGCCATCTTTTAAGGTTAATCTTACAGCAAACTCAATTGCTTTTGCTCCCCTAACTGCTCGACGATGTCTCAATAGCATCGCACCTGTCAAAGTGCGGCCGATTGGATTTGCTTTATCTTGACCAGCAAGAGTAGGTGCTGTTCCAGCACCAGATTCAAACATAGAAGCACCGGTAATAGGGTTGATTGCAGAAGAGCACATCAATCCCATACTTCCAAGAGCTTCAGCTGCCCCATCGGAGAGAATATCCAGATGTTCATTACCGCCAATGATTACACCACGTAATCTTGCCGGTTTGAATATCATAGTATTTCCTGAATCAATAAGCTGATGCACCAAAGGTACATCAGGAAATTCTTCTTCGCCAATACGAGTTGTTATTTTCCTCCAGAATAAATATCTTGCCATTACATTGGCCTTATCCATTGATATCACTGGGAGATTAAGCTCTCTTGCATAGGTAAATGCTGCTCGGAGATATTTCTTAATAGTAGCTGCTCTGTAATAAGCAAGATCCATTACTTGTTCTTCATCACCTGTAACATCCGCTTTCAGCTTTACACCGAGAGTTTTTCGCAGTTCTTCGGGAATAATATTAATAAAATCTTCATTACCGAAGTAGCTGTCTTCAAGCAGGAATCTGATCCAGTGTTGTTCAACTCCTTGTTCGGGAATTGTTTCTGGTTTCACGTTGGCAAGAAAATCAAGCTCCTTAAAGAAGAACATAGGACGAAAATTGAGTAAGAGGCCCATTTCTTTCCGAATTGGAAGCAAACAATGAGCTTCAGGTCTCATGTCAGGTCTTTCAATACCGATAGTATCATCGAATTTTGGATCACCGACACCTCCGAAGAAAATAGTATCAATTTCTATGGCACGTTTGAATGAAGATTGAGGTAATGTGTCACCAAATTCTTCAAGAGCACACCAACCCATAGGGGTTTCTTCAAAAATGACTTTGATATCATCCAATTTTGCAGCCTCAGCCATAATATCACATGCTACCTTCATCATTTCAGGGGCAGCTCCATCTCCTTCAACTAATGCTACTTTAAGTTTCTTCATTTTTACAATTTCCCCTCTTTTTGAAGTTCAGCAGCGACTTTTACCATGTATCCGACACTGCCACCAAGTTGAATCAACTCCTTTTGCCCTGGAGTTAAATTAAAAGAAACATATTGGTCAATATCATACTCGATAATACCACTCTGCCAGTCAATTGACAGAGATTCCTCTCCAAGCCCAAGAAGAAAATCTATTTCCTTTTGAGACAGTTCAATAGCAAGCACGCCACAGGCAAACATATTATTTTTGAAAATCCGTGAGAAACTCGGAGCAATGATTGTCCTAATTCCAAGACCTTCAAAAGCCCAGACAGCATGTTCTCTGGATGAACCACATCCAAAATTTTCACCACCGATGAAAATTTCACAGTTGTGAAGTTTATCCCATGTTTCAGGAGGCATCTTTACATTTTCAAGACAATGCTCACCAAAAACGGGTTTTTCAACTTCTGTGAGATACTTCGCGGGAATAATCTGGTCAGTATCTACGTTTTTATCAGGCAAATGACATATCCGACCGGAGAAATCCTTCACTTCACCAGCAATAATCTGCTTAAGAAGTTTTGAATAATCAGGTGTTTCAAAAGGGATACATTTCCAATTTGACGGATTAGCCGTAACTCTTGGATAAGAATAACCCTTAAAATCAATTGAAATCTCATCCGGATTAGTTATTACACCTTTCATGGCAGTAACTGCAGCGGTAAAAGGTGAGGCTAAATGAACCATACCACCTTTTCCCATACGCCCCTTGAAGTTTCTGTTTGTTGTAGAAACACAAACTTCTCCAGGAGCAATTACTCCACAGCTCATACCAAGACAAGCTCCACAGGTTGGACCAGAGACATGACATCCAGCTTTCTTAAAGATTAAAGATAATCCTTCTTCCTCCATTTTTATAGAAATTTGCTGAGTAGCAGGCACAACAACACAACGGATATTAGGATGAATTTTACCACCAAGAGCTTTAATAACCTTGGCAGCAACCCGCAGATCCTCAATACGACCATTGGTGCATGAACCAATATAAACTTGATCCGCTTTTTTACCGGCAAGCGAAGAAACAGCAACTACTTGATCAGGAGTATACCCTTCAGTCATAACAGGAACTGTTCCAGTAACATCAATATCAATAATTTTACTGTATTTACAACCTTCATCACTATTCCAGGTTTTCTGGTAATGGTTTAAAAGATCTTTTCTTTGATCTTCCTTCATATCAGGATAAAGATAATCAACAGTTGTCTTATCAACCATCATTATGCATGAAGTACCACCAGCTTCAATTGGCATATTAGAAATTGTCATCCGGGCTTCCATACTCATATTATCGATGATATTACCACGTACTTCAAGTACGCAATTTGTTGCGCCTTTCACTGTCAGTCTCTTAATTAACAAGAGAATAAGATCCTTTGCAAAGACACCATTAGGTAATTTCCCTGTGAAATTTACACGGATTACCTCTTGCGGTGGACAGTTCCAAAGACCTGTAACCATACCTGACTCAAGTTCAGTTGTACCGACTCCAGCAGCTAGAGCACAAAATGCTCCGTGAGTACATGTATGACTGTCTCCCATAATACCGATTTCACCAGGATTAATCCAGGCATTTTCAGGAATAAGGGCATGACATACACCATTGTCTCCAACATCACAAAATTCATTTAAGAATTTCCTTGCTGCTTCACGCATTATCTGTGCTTGGATAGCCGACTGAGTATCCTTTGGTGGATTAACATGGTCAATCATGGTTTTGATAGCATTGGGATTAAAAACAACTTCCAATCCCTTCTCTTTCATATCAAGAAAAACATTTGGAGTTGTAATCTCATGACCCCAACCCTTATCAAGCTTTAAAATCATACTTCCGTCATCCGCAATTCTCATTAGATGACGTCTTGTAATTTTCTGACAAGCATTTTCTGAAACAATTTTTTCCATTTTTCTAACCTCCTCAGGTTATTTTTTGACTAAATTGTCATATTACTTTTTCAGTTTATGTTAACGAACAAAAAATAGTGGTCGGATTATAAATAGAAAACATTAAATGTCAATTCATAATTTAGTAGAATTTGGTTGATTATATTCAAATAAACCAAGTATAATTTATAAAAAAATATTGAGCATAAAAAAAGGATTAATCTAATCCTTCTCTTTTATCAATTTCTCTTTTTGTTTCCTAGTTAAATGCTTAATCCTATATTCCTCTTTTGAAGCCTCTGATCTAGAATTAAAAGTTGCCGTATAAATAACTTGAACAGGTCTTCTCATTTTTGTATATTTTGCTCATAATTCAGAACTATTATGTTCTTCTAACCTCCTCACTATATCAACGGTTATACCAGTATAGAAAGTATCATCAGCACATACGAGAATATAAACTATCCACATATTATTCAGTAATTAAATCCCTTGCAGGACAATAAAAATCTAGATTATCTTTACCTATTTTTGCTATAATATATTCTATTAATTCTTCTTTTTTTACTTCTTCTTGAGTTCAAGCTTCTATATCTCTAACTTGAAATACTCCGTTTCTTGCTTCCATTACTCATACCATAACTACATATTTAGATCATGATCTATTGGCTTTTAACATTTGTTCTTTCATTGATGGAGTACCTAGTGAAAGTACTGTATTTATTCATGCCTCCCTTGCTTCAATTGATAAAGGTAAAATAACCATTTTAGCCTCATCTCATAATTGGACAAAGAATAAATCAATCTTATCTTTATTAAGAATTTTAATTTCTCTATCTCTTAACATTTTAATAATTATAGATGTATTAGCATAAAAACCAGTAGCCGCAATATCTTTTGGATGTCATAAACTTTTAGCAAGATCATTATATCTTGCTCATTGTCCAATTAATTCTCATTCTTCATTTTTAATTTCCCAAACAGTATTAGTATTGTAATCATTTTTTGAAATTAAAGTGTGGTCTTCAATATATGAAATTTTAAGCATATCTAGATATTCTTTAAATTTTGCATAATGAGCTTTTGAATCTTTCTTTAAAAATTTAATAATACTTGGTGCTTGTTTTGCTAATATTATTTCATCCTCACCTTCCGAGTCCAAAAGTAACATAGGATTAGTTTCAAGTAGTTTTAAAGACTCTTCACTTAACATATGCTCTTTGTTTGCATAAAAATTTTGCAATTCTTCTTTGTATTTAATTTTTTCTTTTTCAATTCAGATTGAATTTATAGTTATTTTAAAAGTATCTTCTAATCAAATTTTATTTAAAGCAATATAATTTATATAAACAGATATTGCATCAAGTATTGGATCATTTTCTCAAATAATTTCACCTCAAATCCATTCTTCTTGAACATTATTATTTAGGAAATAATCCATATAATAATAATAAATAGGTTGAATCTCTTCATTACAATTACGATTTAAATACGCATTCATAATACCTACTTCTGAAGATTCTCTAAATTTTCAATCTTCAAGAATATTAGTAGATA
>JAQIDB010000084.1 GCA_027858225.1 Candidatus Delongbacteria bacterium | reverse complement strand
GAAAAATTGGATTTTACAAACGATACAGATTGCCCTGCTTTGACTCAAGATAAATTATTCTATATTGTGTATGAATATCCGGAAAAAAAGACTATCGTATCCATAAAATCTGTTGGAATAGAAAGATAGTGATAAAAAAATATAACATAGCGATCGTAGGAGTAACAGGTGTTGTCGGAGAGACAATGCTTTCCATTCTCGAAGAGAGAAATTTCCCTGTAAATAACCTTGTTTTATTGGCATCTGAAAGATCATCAGGTAAAGAATATTCGTTCAAATATCAAACATTAATTGTTCAAACACTAAACGAAAACAGTTTTAATAATATTGATATTGCACTTTTTTCTGCAGGCGGTAATGTCAGCAAGCAGTATGCTCAAATAGCAGTAGAGTCAGGTTGCATTGTTATAGATAGCAGTTCTGCTTTTAGAATGGACTCGGATGTTCCACTGGTTATTCCTGAGATAAATCCTGAAGCTATTAGAACTCATAAAGGAATACTTGCAAATCCGAACTGTACCACAATTGTCACATTGATGGCATTGAACCCAATACGAAAATTTTCCCGAATAAAGAAAATAATTGCTTCATCGTACCAAGCAGTTTCTGGTGCAGGACAGGAAGGGATCAATGAATTGAAAAAGCAAAATAAAGCAATTGTCATTGGTGAAAAGCTCCAAGCAAAGTATTTTTCTCATCAAATCGCTAGCAATCTTATACCCAAAATAGATCAAATGACAGAAAATGGTTTCACTGGAGAGGAAATGAAAATGGTCAATGAGACCAGAAAAATATTCGGTGATAATGATATTAAAATATCCGTAACTTGTGTCAGAGTTCCAGTATATACAGCTCATTCAGTAGCGGTCACAATAGAAACTCAGAAAAAAATCCCTATTAATAAGGTAAGAGAGCTAATAGAAAATGCTGAAGGAATAGAATTACTAGATGAGCCATCAAATGAAGTTTATCCTATGCCAATGTTAGCAGAGGGAAAGGATAATTGTCTTGTTGGACGGATCAGAGAAGATCTGGTTTTTGAAAATGGAATATCCTTATGGGTCAGTGGTGACCAAGTTAAAAAGGGTGCTGCTCTTAATGCAGTTCAGATAGCTGAGAAATTAATTGATGAATAAACGATTTTTAAAATATATAATATTTTTAGTGATAGCCCTTCTGATTTATTCCTGCAATGTATTCTCACCAGATTACGAACATTTTGATAATATCTCTCTGAGAGGAGATAATAAGACAGTCAAAGGATTAATGCAGAATTTCGTTTATGCTTATACATTCAAAGACTCATTTCTTTATGAAGAATTATTACATGACGATTTCACATTTGAGTATGATAATGACGGAACACCAGAGACCTGGAATCGAGATGAGGATATCAGGATAACAAAAAGAATTTTTAGAAATTTTAAAAACATAGATCTTGTGTTCAATACTATTTTTCCAGATAGTACAAATTTTGAAGAAACCACAGAATATACATCTTTTAATATAGGATTTTACTCAGGTGAACAAATTGTGAACTTTACAGGGTTTGCAAGATTTATCTACCAAAAGGTTCATATATCAGAAGATAGTTCTGTTTATAAAATTAAATATTGGGAAGATCTTAGGTGAAAAAGAAATTATATATAATTGTAATAGTTCTATTGGTAATAAATTCAATACTATTTATAATGGATTCAAAGAAAGATGAAAAGGTCAAAGCGGAAAATTTTTTATCAAAATTCAAAACGACCAAAAATATAGAATCAGATAGTTTGTCCATAACAAATGATATATTCAATATAATAGATGAGGAATTTCTTAAGAAAGACTTTAGTAAAAGATGGATATATAATAAAAGAACAGACAGTCTGTGGTATAAAAGGATAAAAGTTCCAAATACTATTGGTATGGCAAGATATAATCGGTTTGTACAAACATTATTTAGAAAATATAAAGTAGATCTTGAAAAAGTATCCGAAAATGAACCAGCTAAAAAATTGAAATTCTATTTCAATGTGAATGACAGCTTGTCAGGTGTACTTGAGCTAAGGTTAGTATCCGGATTAAATGAAAAAATAAAGTTCAATGGAAGAATGGCGATAGTAATTGATGACCTGGGAGACCAGTGGGGACCTGAGTATATTCAAGGACTTTTGGAATTTCCCAAACCTATCACTTTATCTATTTTTCCTGATCATTGGGCAAGTAAACGAACGGCAAAAGCTGCTAAAGAAAAGGGTAAAGAGGTAATGATCCACCTGCCTATGGAGCCATTAAAAGGAAGCGTAGAAAAAGAAAAAATAAAAATTACTACGGATATGGACAGAATAACTATAGACAGTATGATCACACAAGCACTAAAAAGGATACCCGAAGCTAAAGGATTGAATAATCACATGGGGTCAAAAGCTACGTCCAGTTATGAAGTTATGGATATGTTTTTCGATATATATAAGGATAAGGGTATGTTCTTTGTTGACAGTAAAACTACTCCGAAATCGTATTGCTCTTTAATCGCAGAACACTATGGTGTGCCTATATTTGAATGTGAATTATTCTTAGACAATAGTGATAAAGAGGAAGATATTGAAGAAATGTTTAGAAAGGCAACAGATCATATTTCCAATGGGGCTGATATTTTGGTAATAGGTCATGCAAGGCTGAACACATACAAAACATTGTTGAGAATGGTCACTGAAGTTTATCCTGAAATTGATTACGTATTCGCAAGTCAGTTAATATTAAAATAAAATTTTTATACTATGAAGATAAATTTAGGAAAGCTTGAACTAAACAAACCTTTGATCCTAGCTCCAATGGATGGATATACTAATATCCCGTTCAGGCTGATAATCAAAGAGATGCAACCTGATCTTATGTTTACAGAGTTTGTTAACTCCGATGCGATCATTTATACAAATCAGAAGACAATGAGCAAGATACAAATTTTGGAAGAAGAACGTCCGGTTGCAATACAATTATTCGGTCATAATCCTGAAAATATGGCAAAAGCTGCCAAAATAGTTGAAGCTTATGGACCAGAGGTGATAGATCTTAATTTCGGATGTCCATCTCCTAAAGTATCCGGACATGGCAACGGTGCCGGGCTTTTAAAAAATCTTCCACTGTTGGGTGAAATTTGTGAAAAAGTAGCTAAGAGTGTTAAAATACCTGTGACTGCTAAAACAAGAATAGGTTGGGATTTTGAAACTATAAATATATTAGAAACAGGCAAGGTCATAGAGAATTCAGGTATCAAAATGCTCACATTGCATCCCAGAACAAAATCTCAGAAGTACAAAGGAGATGCGGATTGGAGTTATATAAAGCTACTGAAAGAAAATGTTAGTATCCCTGTTATTGGCAACGGTGATATCAAATCCCCTGAAGATGCTAAAAGAATGTATGACGAAACAAATTGCGATGGAATTATGATCGGACGAGAAGCTGTCAGTAATCCGTGGATATTTAGACAAACTAGAGAATATTTGAATACAGGTGAGTATGAAAAAGAAATTTCATTTGAGGACAGATTGAAATTTTGTCTTCTTCACTTTGATCTTTCTATTAAGTATCTCGGAGAAAAAAGAGCTCAGTTTGAAATGAGAAAATTATATCAAAATTATTTTAGAGGTTTACCGAATCTTAAAAGATTCAAAAGATTAGCATTTTCAACTACTGATCCTAAAGAGGTTAGGACTCATATAGAAAATGTAATGTCTATTATTAATGATCATACTATAGATTCAATGGAATTAGTGCCAAAAGTCAAGTGGGACGCCTAAAATCTAGGCATCGTTAGCCACATGTGAAAAAAAAAGCAAAAAAGATTGATAAAGTCCTTGACAATGTAAAAAAGGATTGATATATTTGACACCCGCTGCTGATAGTGGCGAAACGTTCATTGAAATAGGCAAGAAAATAGTATTGATAGGAAGTAAAGAAGTTATTTATAAGTTATGAGTAACGAATGAAGTAAAGAAGTACAAGCAACACAATTAGCAAAGCTAGTAGCTCTGTTAATATATGTAGAAATAGAAATATAATATATATATACAATGGAGAGTTTGATCCTGGCTCAGGACGAACGCTGGCGGCGTGCCTAACACATGCAAGTCAACTTGAACTTACCGCTTGCGGTAACGGATGGTGGCGAACGGGTGAGTAACGCGTAGACAACCTACCATTTAAAGAGGGATAATTCACTGAAAAGAGGACTAATACCTCATGTGCTCTTAGATCGGCATCGGTTTAAGAGGAAAGACTACGGTCGTTAAATGATGGGTCTGCGTATCATTAGTTAGTTGGTAAGGTAACGGCTTACCAAGACATCGATGATTAGCTGGTCTGAGAGGATGATCAGCCACACTGGGACTGAGATACGGCCCAGACTCCTACGGGAGGCAGCAGTGAGGAATATTGCACAATGG
>JAQIDB010000022.1 GCA_027858225.1 Candidatus Delongbacteria bacterium | reverse complement strand
CATCGGATCACCTTGGCTCAAGTACAGTCATAACAGACAGTGAAGGGAAATATTACGAACATACTGAGTACTTTCCTTATGGCGAAGTTTGGGTCAATGAACGCTCCTCAGAAGAGAATTACGATATGCCGTACAAGTATACCGGCAAAGAATACGATCCCGAAACAAAATTGACTTATTATGGAGCGCGCTACTACGACGCGAAGTTGAGTAGATGGATTTCTGTTGATCCTCCGCTGATTAGTGGGGCTTATCTTGGCAACGATCCAAGCAAGCTTCCAGGTATGGGCGGGGTATTTAATCCGATCAATCTTGATGCGTATCAGTATGGCGGGATGAATCCGGTTAAGTATGTTGATGCAGATGGGAATGCTTATGCAGCACAAAGGTCCGATGGTAAATATAATTATATGTCAACTTCTAAGTATCTTGATGTTGCTTATGAAGTTATCGCTTGGTTTCCGGGATCACGAGAGTTAGCTAATTGTATTCATGATAAGAAAGGTCTTACTCGAATACCATCACATTATGATGATTCGATATTGAAAAGTGATATCATAAAATCTTTAGGTCTTAGTAGTGCAACAGCGGGACAAATTGCCAAATTTAAGAAACTTGGTAATTTTGGTAAAGGTTTAGGAAAAGTCGCTGGAGCTGTAGGTCTTGCCACTAATGCATATTCTATAGGTTCTGCAGCATTAAAAGATCGCTCTACTCAAGATTCAGTTGAGTTTATCATAGAGCAATCAGGTATGTTACAGGGTTTTGATAAGGAATTTATTGGTTTAGCTGCGCCATATGTAGAAAAAAGTGTTGAACGCATTCTTCAAAGAGATGGTGTGAGTATACAACATGATAATATGGGGAAAGCTCTCGGTTCAACAGGGAAATTTTCAAGAGAAGGAGTAAAGGATTTGCAATCGTTATATAATAATATCCGACAGGTTGAAAAAAAATGGAACGCTGCTAAAGCAGACGGTAATTAAAATGGAAGAAAGTTTGATATTTGGTCTTTTTATATTGTTCCTAAATGTAAGTATTATTGGTATTACTTGGTATTGGTTAAGTTTTATAGCTAAGCAAAATATAAAATTTGTTCTTATTGTTGCATTTATTGAATGTGCTTTTATTACGTATCATCTACTGAAAAATGATTAGATCTATTGATTTCGCACATTCTCAGATAATTCAATTTTATTCTTTAACCTGATGAATTGTCATTTTTTTATAGGTGATGTATTTTGTATATCTGAAAATTTATCACCGGTAAGCTTCAGTAAACGGTTAGCGTTTGCCCGATGCTTTCGGGTAATCTATATAAAGCACCATGCTACCTAGATCGGCAATAAGACGCAATGTTCGGGAGGTAAGTCCTATGATCGTATCATTTATCTTATTAAAAACAGTAGAAATTTTGACCATGCACATTTGCCAAGATTATTAAGAAAAGGTGCATTATGAATATTAAATTATTTTCTAAAAATCAAATATTAGCAAGTTCAGTATTAGGGACTACATTCATCTCAATAACGCTAATGTTGATAAATCTTAAAAGATTAAAGGAAAAATCAATATTAAAAATAGTTGTTTTGGTATTAACACCTTTCATACAATTGACAACATATGTATTTTTTGAATCAACACATCATATATCAGAACTTTTCCCATACACAAAAAATATATGTCTAATAGTTGCTAATGTATTTATTACCTATTTATATTACCGACTATTTTTTAATAGTAATGTATGTAATTATAGAAAAGAAAATTGGCTAAAAATAATCTTAGCAACGATAATATTTTATATAATATTTGTTGGCTCAATGACGGGTTTTATATACTATAATATCAGTTATATAGAGCAAAATAATTCTGATGTAAAAAATGAGTTATTCGACATTGAAAAATTCAAAGGTGATATTGAAGTCAAGTAAGTCATGATAAAAAGAATGAATGATCTATATTTCTTTCTGCTTTCTGCTTTCTGCTTTCTGCCTTCTGCTCGTTGATCGTAGGTAAGTAAGATTCCTCGATAAAAAGATCTTATCTGAATCAATAAGGCTGACCCACCCCCTGCTTCAACGATAAGATGCATTTAATCACATTGCAAAAGCGCAATGTTCGGGGCGGTTAAGAAAGTGCTAATGAATCAAATGCAATCTTATCGGAAGCAGAAAAATACTG
>JAQIDB010000171.1 GCA_027858225.1 Candidatus Delongbacteria bacterium | reverse complement strand
GTAAGATTAAAGATTTATTACGAATTCACCGAGGATATTCTAAGAAATTAAGAAATAAAATTATTAATGAAATTTTATTAAAAAATTGATAAATAACAACACAAAAAAGGTATTAACCCTAAATGGATAATAAATAGGTGTCTGAATTACAATTCCGTCACCTTCTTCGGTAAAACAGTCCACGAAGAAATTTACAGCAGGAACAATACCTGGCGAAAAAGAAATCCAGTCACTTTTGACCTTCCAGCTATATCTTGAATATTCCCAGTTGATTATAGCATCCTTCAAACTCTGAGGATGAAGAGTATATCCATATGCTCCATGGGCAACTCTTTTCTGAAGCGCTTCTTTCACTACTTCAGGTGCTTCAAAGTCCATATCAGCAACCCACATAGGGAGTACATCTTTTTCTCCGAATACCAGATGATTAATATCCCACTTGATGCAGTTTGTGTTACGTCTGTCAATGCCTTTATCAAAAATTTGTTTCATTGCAAAGTACCTATTTAAATTTCAATTGAATATGGATAATATAACCTTCCACTACCGATGATATCAAATTTCTTATACTCGAATTTGAATAAATCGAAAATAGTGAATTCACTCAGAAGATCATTGTTCTTCAGAAGTTTAAAGATTTTTTCCTGATCATTCCCTTTAAAATACAACTTGTTTTCTTCAGAAGCTTCAATTATAAAATCTTCGTCACAAATATCAAGTGTCAAAAAAACATCAAAATCATTGCACATATCTCTATAAATATTGCTGTCATAATATTTTTTATTCATAATGAGAGCAATTCTTCTTGTTACAGAACAATCACCGAAATATCCTGAAGCGTCTCTGTCTATATATGAAGTTTTAAGATCAATATGCTTTAAAAGGTTTAAGAGCGATTCTTCTGTGAAATTATTTGTGTATTCAAATACAAATTGGTATGTATTAAATGGGAATTCAGTCATGAAATGATCAATTATTTTAGTAATGATAACTGAATCTTTCTCGGGATTTGAGATACTAAAATGTAATACAAGACTTTCACTTAGATTTTCCAGATCCTTATAAGATTTCGAATTGTAGTTTTTAAAGGTCAATTTATGTACTGGTTTGATATCCGAATCAAATTTAACAAATTTATTTTTACGTAAATATTTAAAATTAGATGACAGAAGAAATTGTGGCAAATAATATAGATCAATTTCAAATTTCTCTCTTGCATAATTTATAGCTGAAAGGATATCAACATTAGAAAAAGTATCAGTAGACTCAATAAAGTAAGGAGGTTTGCTGTATGCTTTTATGTTGTATTTATCTCTATTTACCGAAAATTCAGTGCCAGAAAGCACAGACAGTCTAAATACCTGAATATCTTTATGTAAATTTTCATTAAAAACTCTATCAACTGTTTTTTTGAAACTTATTAGGTTATCGCCCGGAAGTCCTGCAATAAGATCGATCTTCGTCTTTATTTTAAGATTATTCATTTTCTTTGCTTTAATAATGGTTTTCTCTGCTGAAGATGATCGGTTCATGATCATCAAAACATCAGGATTTATCGTCTGAAGTCCAATCTCAGCGTCTGCTAAATTCAATTTTTTTAATTTTTTCATAAGATCTTCAGTTAATAAATCTGCTCTTAATTCAGTTGAGAACTCGAAGAAGTTATCTTGATTCAATCTGATTAGTTCATCAAGCAAGTCTTCAAAATTGGGTTGGGCATTAAAAGATGGATCTAGCAGAAATATCTCATGAATACCTCTTTCCCTAGCATAATCCAGGTAATGACTGATATGTTCAGTATTCATAGGGATTATCTTGTCATAAACTTTATTATAATAGCAGAAATTACATTTGAAAGGGCAACCTCTAACAGTTTCAAAATACATAGTAGAATCTGGAGTATCCTCTATCAAGTTTTCTAAATATGGATTTTCATCAAGTTCAAATGTTGTTCTGATCTTATTAGGAGGATTATAAATGTTTTTTGTTAAAGTGTTACTAGCTTTTATTAAAGCTCCACTGATGTTTTCTATCGGTATCCCGGACAAAAATTCATTAAGAGGGATTTCTCCTTCACCTACAATTCCATTTTCAAAAATATTTGAACTTAAAAGAAAATCATTATCAGGATTGACTTCAGGTCCACCGAAAAGAATTTTTACAGATGGATATTTTAACTTTAATTTCTCGGACACTCTTAAAGTTTTTTCAATATTCCATATGTACAATGAGAATAGGAAAAGGTCTGGTTTTATATCATCAACAAATTTAAAAAATTCTTTTTCACAGAGAATGTCAGTTACGATTCTAGGAGTTATTATAAATTCAGTCTTAGAAAACTTCTTTTTTGAAAAAGCCGCAAGATAACCTGCGGCTAAGGGGACATTTGATTTATACTCAAGAGTATCAAGATCAGGTATTCCAAATTGTGTGAACAATACGCGTTTATACATCAGTAGTTCTCTATTGCTTAATATACTTGCGGTTTAAAACAACTTATCGATCAATTCATCATCAGCAAAATTTGGGAGAGTTACCTTGAGTTCTGGATTAGATTCCATTGCACGTTTAGCTGCGAAAACCGCACCCTTATTTCTTGCCCAACTTCTTCTTGAAATCCCATTATTGACATCCCAGTAAAGCATTGATTCAAGTCTTCTATCTGCATCAGGAGTACCATCAAGTAGCATTCCAAATCCACCGTTAATAACTTCACCCCAGCCAACACCACCACCATTGTGGATTGAAACCCAGGTTGCTCCTCTGAATGAATCACCGATAACGTTCTGAATAGCCATATCTGCAGTAAATTGTGAACCATCGTAAATATTAGAAGTTTCTCTGTAAGGTGAATCTGTACCTGAAACGTCATGATGGTCTCTACCAAGTACGATAGGAGCAGAAATGTGACCATCTTTGATAGCTTTATTGAAAGCTTTAGCGATCTTAATTCTTCCTTCTGCGTCAGCATAAAGTATTCTTGCCTGTGAACCAACTACAAGTTTATTCTCTTGTGCTCCTTTGATCCATTGGATATTGTCTTGCATCTGCTGAGTGATCTCCACAGGTGAAGTCTTAGCTATTTCCTCAAGAACATTAATTGCGATTTTATCACTTTTCAATAGATCTTCAGGATCAGAAGAAGTACACACCCATCTGAAAGGGCCGAAACCATAATCAAAGCACATTGGTCCCATAATATCCTGAACATAGGATGGATATTTAAAACTCCCATCTTCTTTCATGATATCAGCACCTGCTCTGCTTGATTCAAGTAGGAAAGCATTACCATAGTCGAAGAAGTACATACCTTTGGCTGTAAGTTTATTTATTGCTAGAACTTGCCTTCTCAGAGATTCTTGAACTATTCCTTTAAATTTTTCAGGTTCTTCAGACATCATTTCCACTGATTTTTCATAACTGATCCCAGCAGGATAATAACCACCTGCCCAAGGATTATGAAGTGATGTCTGATCTGATCCAAGTTCAACGAAAATATCTTTTTCAACAAATTTTTCCCAGAGGTCAACGATATTTCCCTGATATGCCAAAGAAACAGCTTCTTTATTCTGCTTTGCAATATTAATTCTATTCATTAATTTATCAAGATCTTCAAAAACTTCATCAACCCATCCTTGAGAATGTCTCATCTGAACTGCTTTTGGATTGATCTCAGCGATAACACCGATAGCACCGGCTATAACAGCTGCTTTTGCCTGAGCACCGGACATTCCACCGAGACCGGAAGTAACAAATAACTTTCCACCCATATCATCGAAACCAATCTTTCTACCTGCGTTTAAAACAGTAATAGTGGTTCCGTGAACGATTCCCTGAGGACCGATATACATGAATGATCCGGCAGTCATCTGACCATACTGAGAAACTCCAAGTGCATTGAATTTTTCCAAGTCATCAGGTTTTGAATAATTTGGAATTACCATTCCGTTAGTAACAACAACTCTAGGTGCATCTTTGTGAGAAGGGAATAGTCCCATCGGGTGACCTGAATACATTGCTAATGTCTGCTCATCATTCATTTCAGATAAATATTTCATTGTTAATAAATATTGTGCCCAGTTTTGAAACACTGCTCCATTTCCACCGTAAGTAATAAGTTCATGAGGATGTTGAGCAACTGAATAGTCTAAATTGTTAGAAATCATTAACATTATTGCGGCGGCTTGTTTACTCTTGTGTGGGAAATCGTTTATCGATCTTGCAGTGATCTGATAATTAGGTCTGAATCTGTGCATATAGATCCTGCCGTAATTTTTAAGTTCATTTGCAAACTCTTCTGCAAGGACACTGTGATGTTTTGCATCAAAGTATCTCAAAGCATTTCTCAAAGCTAATTTTTTCTCTTTAACCGTAAGTATTTCTTTACGCTTAGGTGCGTGATTTATGCTTGAATCATAAGGTCTTAATTCAGGTAATTCTTTTGGAATTCCTTCCATGATCGCTTTTTGAAATTCGTTGATCATTTGCTCACTCCGTTTTTAATATTAATTTTATTAATGCTAAGATATTGAATTTATAAATCAAATACAATTTATTTTATAATGAATAAAACTATTAAAAACTTTTAAATGATTTTAAAAATTATGAAATAGAGAATTAATTTATTAACTTAGCGCAGCGGTACAAAACTTAGCGCAGCGGTACGAAACTTAGCGCAGCGGTACGAAACATAGCGCTGCGGTACTAAATCTTTGGAGAAGTCATGATAGGATTATCAAATATAACAAAAACTATGGGTGGAATTCCATTATATACAGGAGCAAGTTTTCAAATACATCGTGGGGAAAAGATTGGTCTGGTCGGACCAAACGGAACCGGCAAAACGACTTTCTTCAGGCTTATTGTAGGAGAGTTAAAACCTGATGTGGGCAATATAAGTATACAAAACAATACGAAAATTGCATATTTTTCTCAGAATGTTGGAGAAATGTCAGGCAGGAGCGCATTGGATGAGGTTATATCAGGGAATGAGAGGATTAGTTTACTTTCAGAAAGACTGACTGAATACCACACAAAGTTATCTGATCCTGAATTGGAAACGGATGTAATGTCGGTGATATTAGAAAAAATGGGTAATGACCAAGCTGAATATGAAGCAAATAGAGGTTATGAGATAGAATCAGACGCACAGGAAATTCTTACTGGTCTCGGAATATTTCCAGAGGATCATAAAAAACCGGTAGAAGACTTTTCCAGTGGGTGGAAAATGCGTATCGCTCTTGCAAAAGTATTGATCATGAATCCAGATCTTATACTGATGGATGAACCAACAAATTATCTTGATATGGAGACTATAATTTGGTTAGAAGAGTGGTTGATTAAATTTAAAGGTGCTTTTCTTCTAACAACACATGACCGTGAATTCATGAACAAAGTCGTAAAAAAAATAATTGAAGTATCTAATGGTAAAGTAATCACTTTTACTGGGGATTATAATTTTTACGAAAGGGAAAAGGCAATACTATTACGTAATAATGCAGCAAAATTTTCTCGACAACAAAGTATGCTGAAAAAAGAGGAAGAATTCATCGCGAGATTTAAAGCGAGAGCAAGTCATGCTGCTCAAGTTCAATCAAGGGTTAAGAAAATTGACAAGATCGAAAAAGTAGAATTGGTTCCGGAAGAGAATGAAATAAATATTGAATTACCTGATATGCAGCGTGGTGGAAATGATGTTATATCAATAAAAAATTTGGGAAAGAGCTGGATTAACTCAGATGGAAGTGAAAATACTGTATTTTCAAGTCTGACAGCAATGGTGGAAAGGCAGAATAGGATCGCTGTGGTAGGTGTAAATGGAGCGGGTAAATCAACATTTTTAAGAGCTATAAGTCATCAGATTAAGGTTACCGAAGGTGAAGCCGTGATCGGTCCGAGTATTTCTATAGGCTATTTTGGTCAATCTACGTTAGAACAATTTAATGCAGATGCGACAGTGCTTGAAGAGGTCCAAGCAAAACTTCCACAAATGAGTGAACCCAATGTAAGAAATCTTTTAGCATCTTTTTTGTTTAGGGGAGATGAAGTTTATAAAAAAATGAAATATCTTTCCGGTGGAGAGAAAGCACGAGTTATTATGGCATACCTTCTTTCAACACCGCATAATTGTATGATTCTTGATGAGCCTACAAATCACCTTGATATAAAATCAAGAGTTATTCTTTTACAAGCTTTGAAGCGTTACCAAGGAACAATTTTACTAGTAAGTCATGATAGGTATTTCCTGAAGGAACTTGTAAATCGTGTTTTTGAAGTTGATCATGGACTGATAAAAGTTTATGAGGGAGGATATAACTACTATCTGGACACTAAAAATCAAGCATAAGACAATATTACGTTTATACTAAAAATCAAACATTATGACATATAACATTAATATTGTTTTATTAAAGATAAAGGATTATATTTATGCGTAATATTAGTATTAATTATTATTAAGGCATGAAGATTTAGCATAAAACACATGGATAATTTTAAAACTTTCATATTAGGTCTAATTACAGGATCCCTCATTTTAGGAGTGTTTTATTTCTACACTCAGCATGGTACTGAAATAACGCCCCAAAAAATCGTTAATTCTGGGATTGAATTAGCTACATTAAGAGAAAGCGCTATTACTAAAGCAGTTAAGGATGTAAGTCCTGCTGTTGTAGGTATTAATGTTGTTAAAGTAAAGAAACAAAAAGTAAAAACAGTTTTTGACAATGACCCTTTTTTTTCTAATTTTTTTCCACCTCAGTATAGGAATAAAGCAATGCCAAGTGCTGGTAGTGGATTTATCTATTCTCCGGAAGGATATATTATTACGAACAATCATGTTATAGATGATGCTAGGCAAATAATTATTACAACGACTGAGAGTAAGGAATATCAAGCAAAAATTGTCGGTTTTGATGAGATAAGTGATATTGCTGTACTCAAGATCGATGCCGAAGATCATGCTTACGCGAAGCTGTCAGATGAAGAGCTTATAAGAGGTGAATGGGTAATAGCTTTTGGAAATCCTTATGGTCTGTTTGAATATGTCAATAATCCTTTGATCACAGTCGGAGTTATATCCGGTGTAAATATAAATTTCGGGTTTTCGGCAAAAGATAGGCATTTTTATGAAAGTATGATACAAACTGATGCTTCTATTAACCCGGGAAATAGTGGCGGGCCGCTTGTCAACTCTGATGGAGAGGTCGTAGGTATGAATACTATGATTTATTCAAAGGATGGTGGTGGTAGTATAGGTATTGGTTTTGCTATACCTATCAATAAAGTAATTAATATTGCAAATACACTGATTCAAAAAGGATTTGTGAATCGATCTTTTTATTTTGGTTTCAAATTGGCAGATCTACCTGTTGAAAATACCGGAGAAAGACCAAAAGGAGTTTTTGTCGAATTGATACAAGATAATAGCCCTGCAGAAAAAGCTGGATTACAAAAAGGTGATATAATAATCGCTGTAGGGAATGTTAAGATAAACAACTATAAAGAGATGGGGAAAGCTTTATTCATAGCAAAAGATTATATTGTTGGAGATAAAGTCAAAATCATAGTACTAAGGGACTCAAAAGAGTTAAAGCTCGTGATGACCTTAGAAGCATTTGAAAAATAAATTTATATAGGGAGGCGTAATGGCTTTCAAATTAGCGAATGGAAGTGGTAAGGTAATAACTAAAATATTTTGGATAGCTTTGGCTATCGGAGCTTTACTTTACGTACAGATGAATTATCATGAATACTTATCTTACCTGATCATGGCGATATTTGGTTTTGCTGTAGTTGTTTTCTTTTTCTCGTTCTGGTTTTTTAGAGATCCTGATAGATGGCCGGATATGGAAGAAGAAAATGATAGAGTTATAATAGCTCCAGCTGACGGAAAAATTATTAAAGTAGATAAATACCTTGATGAAGAATATAGGATGGAAGAATCTCAGAGAGTATCGATTTTCATGAGTGTTTTTAATGTGCATGTTAACCGTTATCCTGTTAAAGGTAAAGTTGAATATGTAAATTACAAAAAGGGTAAATTTATGGCCGCTTGGAATGATAAAGCCAGTGAGTATAATGAGCAAGCTGTCGTAGGCATTAATGCTAATGGTAATCAAGTTACTGTCAAGCAAATAGCCGGTTTGATAGCCACAAGAATAGTATGTTATGCAGATGTTGGTGATGAAGTGGAACAAGCTCAAAAACTTGGAATAATCAAATTTGGTTCAAGAGTTGATATAATACTACCTGATGAAACTGATATCAAAGTTAAAGTCGGAGATAAGGTTAAAGCAGGAGAAACCATTATAGGTGAATTTTTTAATTAGGAGTAATTATGGCTAATAGAATGTCAATATTTCCAAATTCCCTTACGATAGGGAACATGTTCTTCGGTTTCTGGTCAATCATTTCTGCATTTGAGGGGAATTATGTTTGGGCAGCATATTTTGTTATGCTTGGAGGAGTATGTGATGCTCTTGATGGTAAAGTCGCAAGACTAGTGAAAAGCACTTCAGATTTTGGAGTTGAATTTGATTCTCTTGCTGATCTTGTTACGTTCGGTATGGCTCCATCTATTTTAATGTATAATTTATATACAAAAGTTTACCCTGGTATAGATGATCTGAAACATTTAATTATATTCGTCTCATTTATGCCTTTGATGTTCACTGGTATAAGACTTGCAAGATTCAATACGGAATTAGTAGGTCATTCAAAGAAATTTTTCTCAGGATTACCTTCTCCTGCAGCAGCAATGACAATAATTTCATTTGTTCTATTTGAATTTGAGACTTATGGTAGATTAGTACACTTTAAGTGGTTAACAGCAACCTCTATCATAGTATCATATTTGATGATATCTAGGATGAAATATCAAGGTTTCCCTGTAATGTTCAAACGAAAGGAGAGTTTTCTTAAAAGGAACCTGAAAATTGTTGGAGTCATATTATTAATAGCAGTTGTGGTGAAATTTAAAATGTCATTACTATTTCCAATGATGGTATTCTTTGTTTTGTCAGGAATTGTAGGTAATATAATAGAAAAAATGAAATCTGAAGATAAAGAGATAGAAAAGGAATAAAAATGAAAACACCTATTGATTTTAATATTGTAAGGAAGAATATTAAGGAAAGTGGACTTGAAAAAGTTGGTATGGCATCGATAAGGGAATTAAACAGATTGGCAAATAACATAGTTGAAGATACCGGAGATCAATTTATCCGTATGGAAATGGGTGTTCCGGGATTTAATCCACCAGTAATTGCAGTAGAATCTGAGATTGAAGCTTTGAAAAAAGGAGTAGGATCAAAATACCCTCCGTTTGATGGAATTCCACAACTTAAATCAGAGATATCAAGATTTATAAAGAAATTTATGAACATTGATGTTGATAAAGTTTCTTGTTTTCCTACTGTTGGATCAATGCAGGGATGTTATATGGCAATGATGGTAACTTCGAGACGTTTTAAAGGTAAGCATAAGGTGCTTTTTATAGATCCGGGTTTTCCTGTAAACAAAAAGCAGGCAAAAGCGATTGGGCTTCAATATGATCAATTTGATGTTTATAATTTTAGAGGAAATAAGCTTGAAGAAAAACTAGAATCTTACCTGAGTACTGGTGAATTTTCTTCTATAATGTATTCAAATCCTAACAATCCTTCATGGATATGTTTCAATGATAAAGAACTCGAAATTATTGGTAAACTGGCAACTAAATATGATGTTGTAGTGTTGGAAGATCTTGCCTATTTCGGTATGGATTTTAGAAAAGATTATTCTGTTCCAGGGCAGGAACCATATGTTCCATCTGTAGCGAATTACACCGAAAATTATATACTATTGATATCAAGCTCAAAATCTTTTAGCATGGCAGGTCAGAGAATCGGTATGACAGCAATTTCTGATCATCTTTTCAATTCTGAAGGGGACAACTTAAAACCTTACTTTGATAGTAATAAATTTGGCTATGCCTATATTTTCGGAGCAATGTATGCACTTAGTTCTGGAGTCAGCCATACAAATCAGTACGGGCTTCACGGTCTTTTAAAAGCAACAAATGACGGTAAATATAATTTCCTTGAAGTTGTACGTGAATACGGTGAAAGAGCAAAGGTGATGAAAAAGATCTTCATAGATTCAGGTTTTGAAATTGTATATGATAAAGATATTGATGAACCAATTGCAGATGGATTTTATTTTACAATATCCTATCCAGGATTTACAGGTACCGAACTTGTAGAAGAATTGATGTATTACGGAATAAGTGCGATATCATTATCTTCAACAGGAAGTGATAGACATGAAGGGCTCAGAGCTTGTGTTTCCTTCACACCTAAGGAACTATTCCCTGTTCTTGAAGAAAGATTAAGACAATTTAAGATAGATCATTCTGACGGCACAAAAGTAATCAATCTATAGGAATTAAATGTTCACAGGACTGATAAAAGAAATTGGTGTAATCAAGAACATCAAAAAGATCGGAGATGGAGCTGAAATAACAGTTCTAAGCAGTACCGTTATCCAGGATGCGAACATAGATGATTCGATAGCTATAAACGGAGTATGTCTTACAGTAGTTGCTGTGGACAATAATTCTTTTACTGTTCAGGCTGTTAAGGAAAGCCTTCAGATTACGACGTTAAATAAATTAAAATTGATGGAAAAAGTTAATCTTGAACCGGCCATGAAAGTTTCAGACAGGTTAGGAGGTCATATTGTACAGGGGCATGTGGACGCAAAGGGAAAAATATTAAGGATCATCAATAATATGAACGGAACTGAGTTTACAATAAGTTTTCCAAACGATCTAAAGAAATATATTGTACATAAAGGTTCAATCTGTGTTGACGGTATTAGTTTAACTATTGCCGAAGTAAATGATAACACTTTGAGACTAGCTATTATTCCTCATACCTTAAAGCAAACAACTGCTGTAAATTGGAAAACGGGTATAGAAGTTAATATTGAGACTGATATAATTGGCAGGTATATCGAAAGTATGCTCAAAGAAGATACACATGGTCTCACAATGAATAGATTATCGGAGTTAGGATACTAAAGTAAAGACGCAACATTTTGCGTCTCTTAAAAAACAGGATAAAAAATGCTTAGTAGAATCGAAGATGTAATTGAAGATATAAAAAATGGAAAAATGATAATTCTTTTGGATGATGAAAATAGAGAGAATGAGGGTGACTTGGTAATGGCGGCAGAATTAACCACACCTGAGACCATAAATTTTATGACAAAATTTGCACGTGGATTGATCTGTATGCCTATAACACAAGAGTTAGCAGAAGAGAAAGAATTAGAGATGATGACTGATAACAACACCGATTCAAATCATACAAATTTCACGATTTCAATTGATTACAAACATGGTACAACCACAGGGATATCAGCTTTTGACAGATATAAAACTGTTAATACGCTTATTGATGAATCTACAAAACCAACTGATTTTGCTAAGCCTGGTCATATGTTTCCATTGATAGCAAAAAATGGTGGAGTATTGGTTAGAACTGGTCATACTGAAGCTGC
>JAQIDB010000161.1 GCA_027858225.1 Candidatus Delongbacteria bacterium | reverse complement strand
ATAATATCATTATTCATATTATAAATCCTATTTTTTAAAATAATTTAAATATTCTGGAGGTAAAATTTTATAGAATATTTCTGTAGCTTTACCCCATAAGCCACTACCAATTAAAGGTTCTCCTAAATGTTCAAAGTCATCAGCTATTTCTTTGTTAATCAGTTCTGGTCGTGACACAACTGCAATTACTCCGATTAGTTGCAATGTTTTCATTAAATAATTACAATATAAAGAAATCGATTTTTTATTGAAAATTGGTATGAAGTTATAATTTTCACTAAGGTTAATACTCATATAAAAGATTCCGTTAGAGTGAGTGTAATTTGAAATATCATTCCATATAGAATTAAAATCTTTTTCCCAAGGTGTATTATCTATCAATTCTTTGAAACAAGGCTGCTTATAGAAGAAATTACCAAACGTACCTTTTCTTCCTTTTTCCTTAAAGTTTCCCTTTGAAGGAGTTGAACTATTTGAAAAGAACCATTTATTCGATTCATTCGTTGCTTTTCTCATATCTTTAAACAATTCGTCAATATTTTTATTTTTATAGTCAAACATCAAGTAAAACATAGAAATTATTAGAGAAAGTTCTAAAGCAGATCTTAATTCAATTATTGATTCTTTATAAAATCCTGTAAATGCCAAATATTTTGAGTGATTGAGAACTGACTCTAGCTCTTTGCTTATTTGAGATAAGCTACTAAAATTCATAGGTATAACTTCGGGGATACAATATTCCATAAATTCAAGGGACTTCAATAAATCCTTTTTTTTATTGAAGTCATTTTCAATAAAATTGATACTGTATCCGTAATTTTTATCAACGGCAATTGGCAACAATTTATGAATTTGTTCAGTTTTAGAAAGTTTTGAAAATTCATCTGAGTCAAATTCAACTCCTTCATAAATAAATTTATGTTTCATCTATCACCCTCACTTCACCACTCATTAACTTTGGCAATAAAATATCTCTATTGTTTGAAAGTGTTCTAATTTGAAATATATTATTTTTTATTTTTTCAAATACAGGTTCAATAATATCATTAAATTTTCGAATATTTTCTTTCGAGTATTTGACCTTATAATCCTTTAATCTATCAATTGGAACTCTTTGTCGTCCTGATGTCCCTGTCATTGATTGAACAGCATAGTCTCGGAAATTATTATTACGGCTTATACAATAGTTAAGATATGGAGAACCTTCTTTTTTTGCTCTCATTACAATAAATTCTGTAGAGCCTCTTGCAATTATCTCTTCCTTTAAATCTAATACAAATGCTGTTTTACCGTTTTCAAGACATGGTGTTATTTTTGCGAACAATGTATCACCTACTCGAAATGATGTACCAGAATTTGACTGTTTAAAAACACCTTCGGATGTTGCCATTGAATTTGTTGAAACAGTTTTCATATCAAAAAACAGATATTCTTTTTTTTTGTCTATTTTTTCTATTGGGTTAAATTCTATCAATTTAGTAATCGCAACATATTCGCTATTTGGACAATTTACAAACCATTCTTTAAAAATTGTCTGAGCAGTACTTTCCAATACTTTATTCTGCTCTCGCAATAGTTCAATCTTATCATCAAAAGAAGAGAGAATATCAGCAATAGATTTTTGCTCTAGGATTTCCGGTACAAAACATTCTATTCTATCAAAAGTTTGCCTAGTTATAGTGTCAAAAACTGCACCATGCACATTTTTCCCTATAATTTTCAAGCTATATTTAATCAAATAAAACAAATAATTAATATCTGAAATACCTGCCTTAGGTTTTATCCCATAACACGATTGATTAAATGCCATTGGAGTTTTTAATTGAGCTAAAGCACCAACAGTACCCCTAGCAGAAATAATCAAGTCATTTTCATCCAACAATTTTGTCGAACTGCTATTTAATCCTAATTCAGTTATACTTTTCTCTGTTTGTGAAACCCATCTATTATCATTGTTAAAATCCACAACTGATAACCATGGAATATTTCCATTCCAATATTCTAATTTAGATGTTCTAGGAGTTCCTCCACCTACAACATTTATTATTTCACCTAAATTTGATCTATACCATCCCTTTCGATAATACAAAACCCCAAAACGATCAATATGCTCAAGTAATTTTTCAGTTTTGATATTCTCATAATCAACAATATCAACTTCAAAAATAATAGAAGACTCTTCAAAATCATCCTTAAGTTTACCAAAGATTGAGTTTATCTTTTCGCCTTTTATTGCAAAATCAATATCGGAAGTAGTCTTAAAAGTATTTAAGGCACGAGAGCCGAAGATTACAACTTCTTCGATCTGTCCATAATTTTTGAAAATATCGTTAATAATTTTATATTCTTTTTCCTTTAAACCAAATTTATACATCATATTCTCTTTTTAAATGCAGATAAAGATCACGGAAAAGAAGAAAGTGTACTTCTACAATAGCTGTAGCAATTTCTATTGCCATACTTTCTTCATAAATATGAGATGTTTTATTCCTGTCTTCTAAAGCTTCAATCCAACCTTCACCGTCAGTTACCAAACCTTCCTGAAAAGCTTTTCTTGCTGCCCCTTTTGGTGAACTAACATCTGTAAATCCCTGCTCTTCCAGATAATCTTTCATTGTTTTCCAAGCAAGTTCGATAGTAAATTCATACCTTTGAATAACTGAATCTCTGATAAATTGATCATCTTCATCTTTTTCATAAGCTTCCTTACTTACTTGCAAGGAATTAAAAGCTTTTTTATAGTTCTCAAATCGCTGTTTCCAACGAATATCTTTTGTTTCTGTCATAATTTAAATCCTATCTTTAATAATTGCTTTTTAATTTCTTCATCCAATACTTTCTCTTTCTCCATCTGCTCTGCAAGTTTTGCCGTCAAATCTTTCATCTTATCCTCAAAAGGAATACCATCATCCTCTTCATCAGGAATGCCTACATAACGACCCGGAGTTAGAACAAAACTATGCTTATCAATTTCTAATGTAGAAGCTGATTTACAAAAACCTTTAACATCTTCGTAATCTTCCTTCTTTCTCCAGTTGTGATATACTTGTTCAATTTTTTTTATATCTTCTTCAGCAAATGCACGATGAACTCTATCTTTCATGAAACCCATATCTGATGCATCAATAAATAAAGTCTCGTTAATCCTGACCTTTTTTCCTTTTCTGAGTATCCAAATAGTTGCTGGAATACCAGTGTTATAAAAAAGTTGTTTAGGTAAGGCGACAATACAATCAACTAAGCCTGCTTTTACAATATTTCTTCTAATATCACCTTCACCTGATGTATTTGAACTTAAACTACCATTGGCTAATACCGTTGCCATAACTCCTTTCTTATCTAGGTGATAAAGCATATGTTGCATCCAAGCGTAATTTGCATTGCCAGCAGGTGGTAAACCATAATTCCATCTCGCATCTTCCTGTAAAATATCTTGTCCCCAATCAGATTGATTGAAAGGTGGATTAGCTAGAATATATTGAGCTTTTAAATCAGGATGTGCATCTTTCAAAAAACTCCCTTCGGTATTCCAAGCAACAAACTTTGAATTAATGTTACGAATAGCAAGGTTCATTTTGGAAAGCTTCCAAGTAGTCTGATTTGATTCTTGACCATAAATTGTAATATCTTGAATGTTTCCTTGGTGTTCTCTTACAAATTTTTCACTTATGACAAACATTCCGCTACTGCCGCAAGCAGGATCATAGATTCTACCTTTGTAAGGTTCTATCATTTCAACCATAAGTTTTACGATAGACTTAGGAGTGTAAAACTGCCCTCCCTTTTTACCTTCTGCACTTGCAAACTCACCCAAGAAATACTCATAAACTCTACCTAATAAGTCTTTAGAGCTTTCATCCTCTGCTTTTAATTCAATATCAGAAATAACATCAATAAGTTGACCTAAAGCATTTTTATCAAGATTTGGCTTTGCATATACTTTAGGCAGAACATTTTTCAATTCACGATTTTCTTTTTCCAGTACGTTCATTGCTTCGTCAATATCTACACCAATTTCAGGCAATTTAGCTTTAGCCTGCAATGTTTTCCAGCGTGCCTTTTCAGGTATAAAAAAAACATTCTCTGCGATATACTCATCTCTATCTTCCGGATCAGAATAATCTTCCTTGGATAATTTATCATGTAGCTCTTGAAATGAATCTGAAATATATTTAAGAAATATCAAGCCCAGCACAACATTTTTATATTCTGCTGCATCAATATTCTTTCTAAGTTTATCAGCAGTATTGAATAAAGCTGCTTCAAAGTTCTTAATACCATTTGCCATATTATGCCTGTAGTTACTTTAGATTATTTAATAACATTTAAGTATATAAACTAACTAATTTTAGTTAAAATCGCAATTGTATTGTTGAAGGCTAGGAGGACAAAATCTATCTCTGTATTTAATACTTATAGAGAATATCTCATTATATGTACTATTGGCAAGTTTTATCTTTTCATCTTTATAGTTTTAGAAACCCCCAAGAATGTCAGACAACATTTGGCTACCCGCCAAATTGCGGGTATTTCGCAATTAGAAAGAGTCTTTAGTTGCGGGTAGCCGCCCAAATCGGGGGTATATGCGAATGTTTTACTATTCTTCATCGAATTTTATATTATCAAGCGAACTCTTTATCTTCTTGAGTTCTTTACTTGCTTTATGTACTTCATTTAATCATTGAGTTAAAAACTTACATAATTAAATACTAATTGTCAAACTCTTTATCTTTTGATTTATTACAACAAGTAACATCTAGTTACCCGTGTCTAGTACGAGTCTAATATTGCTAAAATCCTACATTTCTACAGGCTCAATGTGACTTTCTTTTTTTAATCTTTCATTATAGCCTTTGTTCTATTATATTTACCTTAATAATAGTATTATACAATAAACAATTGGTTAGGCAGTATACTATGAATAAAAATATGGTCGTTAGATCAATAGTGGCATTGATAGCAGCACCTGTAATTTTATATCTACCATTTTTAGGGAATCAATATTTTACACTATTTATTTTTGTTATATCATTTCTCGGAACTAAAGAATTAGTATCGTTTTATGAAAAAAAAGGTATTCACCTTAACAAAACAACAACCTTCTTAGTGTCTTTGGTTCCTATAACAGTCCTATTTTATGATTTAAATACCGGGATCGAAGTAGCATTTATTCTTGTTTTGTTATTATTCCTACTTGAATTATTCAGAAATAAAGAAAATCCAACTCAGATCGTATCGGGTTACGCTTTAGCATTTATATATCTTGGCATATTCCCTGCAGCTTTATTAGCCACAATGAAGATGACAGAACCAATTATTTTCATATATATATATTCAGTCATAATGGCTACAGATATATTTGCTTACTTCGGAGGAATGACATGTAGTAAAATGTTCAAAACTCACCCATTAGCAAAAAAGATCAGCCCTAAGAAAACAATAGAAGGTTCTATCTCAGGTATTGTTTTTGCCATGGCAGCTGGAATATTGATCTATAAGTATACCCCAATGTATGAAATGAGAAATTTAGATCTTAACAATGTATTGATTCTTTCGTTTATTATATCAATTGTTGGTCAATTGGGAGATTTGTTCGAATCGATGCTGAAAAGAGATTGCGGAGTTAAAGATTCTTCAAATATCATACCTGGACATGGTGGAATTCTAGATAGATTCGATAGTGTTATATTTATTTCACCAATAGTTTACATTTACTTCAAATACTTTATTTTATAAAAAACATTACACATAAGAGGACACAATGAAAGGTTACGAACTAGCAAAAAAAATAGCGGAACTTGCTTTAGATAAAAAAGGTGAGAACATCAAGATCATAGATGCAACTTCACATAAGTTACATTTTGACTATTTTGTATTGATCACAGGTGTTGTGGATCAACATTTATCAGCATTGTCTGAACATATCAGAAAAGAACTTTCTAGAATGGGTGTTAAACCTATTGGATATGAAGGTCAATCAAATACAAAATGGGTTCTTTTAGATTATTTTGATGTAATAGTACACATATTTGATCCAAGTTCAAGAGGTATATACAAACTTGAAGAGTTATGGCCTGATGTTAAGATCGAGACAGTGGAAGATTAAAAGTGGAACTCATACTCGACATAGGTAATACAACAATTACATCAGCTTTTTTTAAAGGTGATAAGGTTATTGATATTTCTACTGTTCCTCATTTAAATAATATTGCTGAAGTTCCTTATAAGTTTGTTAGAACGATAGATCTTATTCTTGGATATAATGTTGATAAGATCATTATTGCTTCTGTTGCACCTGAACTTACGGAACTTTTTAGCAAATGTATTACTTCAAATACAGCTGTAAAGACATATATAATCACTCATGATTCCTATCCAGACTTAAAGAGTAAATATGAAGATATTTATCAATTGGGAATAGATCGATTGTGTAATGTTGCTTATGCGATTTCGAAGTTTAAAAATTCAGTTATTGTTGTAGATATAGGTTCCGCTTTGACTTTTGAGGTGATAGGATCAGATGGTTTCTTTGAAGGTGGTATGATACTTCCCGGCATTGATCTCAGCAGTAAAGCTTTGGAGTTAAACACTTCACTTCTTCCAAAAATAGAGAAAAAGGGAATTGATTATCTTATTGGAAAAAACACGGTAGAATGTATCAGTTCAGGAATAATTAATGGATTATCATCTACTTGTGATAGTTTCATAGAAAAGATTGAAAGAGAACTGAATACTGAGATGAAAGTTATCCTTACCGGTGGAGATGCGTCTTTGATCGGTTCAAAAATGACAAAAAAACATGAGATCGTTGAAAATACGGTTTTATTAGGTGCTCAAATAATTTATCGTAATCAAAGTTAATTCTAATGAAAAAGATACTATACATATTCATCTTTGTTTTTGTGTATTCGTTATTCGGGCAATCACTTCTGAATATAAAAAAAGCGGATGTTTTTAAGCAGACAAAAGATGGGAGAAGAATAATTTACGGAAATGTCAGTATTGAATATGACGTTTATAAAGTAGATTGTGATTCTGCTATTGTTGACAAAGACCTGAAAAGTGCTAAGTTATTCAAGAATGTTGTACTTCAGGATACAGCTATGACAATACATTGCGATAAAGCTGATATTTACAGATATGATGAAAAAAGATCGGCGTATCTTACTGGAAATGTTATGATGAAGCGTGAAGATATGACCGTTTACGGAAAGTTTGCAAGACTTGTGGAATTATTTGATCGTGTTACGATAAAGGATTCAGTTAGAGTAGAATATAATCCTACACCTTCGATATTGTTTTGCAAAGAACTTAAATACGATACTAAGAAGGAAGTTGTCAGCTCAAATTCAATTGATAGCGTTTTTGCGCTAGATTCTTTGAGGTATTATGAGCTTAAAACTGATAGGGCTGTTTACGACCTTTCAACTTCAATTTTGACACTAAATTCCAGATATGATCTTGAAGTATATGAGTTACAGGATTCTATTGTAAACATATCCACATTTCTTCCTAATAACATACCCAGGTTAAAAAAGAACTTAACATTTAAAAGCAAATCAACAATTTCAGCAAATAAAGGTAATTTTAATTTTGAGTCCAATAATCATTCTGCAAGTGGACAATGCAAATTCTCCAGGTATGAAATAGAAAATCCTGATACTACATTTTTCTCATGTGAAAATATTGATTATTCTACCGATACAGGTATAACTCAAATAGATAAAAATGTAAAACTTGATAGAGGTGCTCTTTCCGTTACAACAGATTACGGAGAATTTCATCATGATAAAGATTTAATAAAACTTCTAAAAATTCCTAAGATTATTTATGAAAGTCATACTATAACAGGAGATACTATCTATATTTATGCGGATAATGAATCACTTTCTCCTAAGGAAGCTACGATAATCAATAATGCTTTTTTTGAATCAATTCCTGACTCAAATAATATAGATGAAAAGAACCAAATGAGCGGGAGAAGAATGGATATCTGGTTCGAAGAAGAAAAACTTTCTAAGATTTATATTTCAAAAGAAGCAGAAGCGTTGTACTTTATAAGAGAGGACAATAATTCGTCAAGTAAAGCTACAAATTACCTACTGGGTGACACTTTGATTATCAATTTAGATAGCAAAGGCATTACAAATGCAAGTGTTAATGGTGGATGTGAAGGAGTATATGCTCCAGATAGATTGAAAAAGAAAACGATAAGAAAGTAGATCCTGTCATATTCGGACTTGATCCGGATATCCATAAAAGTGGATCCCCGTGTCGAGCACGAGGATGACAATTGAAAATTACCACAGAGAAAACAGAAATGAAAGAAATATTAAGAGCAGATAATTTAAAGAAAAAATATGGTAATAAAGAAGTTGTTAATTCAGTTTCGATAGAACTAAAAAAAGGTGAAATAGTTGGCTTGCTCGGACCAAATGGAGCAGGGAAAACGACCACTTTCTACATGTTGACAGGAATGATAAAACCAAATGCAGGTAAAGTTTATCTCAATGAGAAAGATGTAACTAAGATGCCAATGTATAAAAGGGCAAGGCAAGGGTTGGGTTACCTACCGCAGGAAGCATCTGTTTTCCGTAAATTATCTGTGGAAGATAATATCATGGCAATTCTTGAAACTGTGGAAAAGGACAAGAAGAAAAGAAAAGAACGACTTGAGCTACTGTTAGATGACCTTAAAATATCTCATATTAGAAAAAGTATGGGATTTTCACTGAGTGGTGGTGAAAGAAGAAGGGTAGAGATAACTAGATCCTTGGTTACTAATCCTGACTTTATTCTTCTGGATGAACCTTTTGCAGGTGTTGATCCGGTTACGATTGAATCGATACAGAATATTGTTGTCGGACTAAAGAAAAGAGGGATAGGTGTACTTATAACGGATCATAATGTTTATGAAACACTGAAGATAACAGATAGGGCTTATATACTGTTTGATGGTAAAATTATGATAGAAGGCTCTTCAGAGTTCCTAGCAAATGATCCTACAGCGAGAAAATTGTACTTAGGAGAGAATTTCCAACTTCACAGAAAAGAATAAAATATGGGGGGTGTATCATGTTAAAACATACATTAAATACAAATCTCAGGCTTGATACCAGACTTGAACCAGCCGTAATACTCCGATCGGAGATATTAGCACTTCCAATATTAGAATTAGAAGCAAAAATCAAAGAAGAACTTGCAGAAAACCCTTTTTTAGAATCTGATGAGTTTGAAGCATCCGATAAAATAACTGATGATGCAATTGATGAAAGTGCGATTGAGCAGAAGGAAGATATAAATATTGAAGAGTTTATTAAGGAATTTTCAAACTATGAAGATAATTTTCCGCAATATGCCAAAGATGATGATGAGAAGAATTTCCAGCAACCAATGATCAAGACTTTGAAAGATTCTTTATACGAACAAATATCTCAAGACGGGTTTTCTCAGATCGAAACGGAAATTGCTAAAAAAATAGTAGATAATTTGGATGAATGCGGGTTTTTAAGTATTCAACTTTCAGAGATATCAGCATCATTCGATAACGTGAATGATGAACTTGTTCAGAGTGCTCTTGAAAAAGTTCAGGTACTAGAACCATTGGGTATTGCAAGCAGAAATGTTCAGGAAAGTCTTATTGTTCAACTGAAAGCTAGAAAGTTGTATATGGAAGATAGTATGACTGTTCTGCAGGATCATTTTGACGATTTTATGAATAATAGAATGAGTCAGATAATGGATAATACAGGTATCTCCAGAGATCAGATGTTGGAGGTTATGGATGAGATCAAACATCTAAATCCTAAACCCGGTACTTCCAGAGTGTTGGATTCATGGGAGAAAAACTCAGATGATAATTCTGCAATTATCCCGGATTTTATTGTGAAGAGAATTGATGGTAAACTTCAAGTATTTTTAAACTCACCCTCTGTACAGAACCTTTATGTTAATGAAAACGATGCTAAGATAATGCTTTCTAATTCTGAAATGGATAAGAAAGGAAAAGATTTCGTCCGGAATAAATTTGAAAAAGCAAAATGGTTCATTAGTGCTATTCAGCAGAGAAGAAGAACACTGAAAAAAGTTATGTATTCGATCATTAAATTTCAAGATGAATTTTTTGAGGATGGACCAGAGAAATTAAAGCCTCTTATTTTAAAAACTGTCGCCGAAGATATTAGTATGGATATTGCTACTATCTCACGTTCTACAAAAGGTAAGTATGCTTACACAGAATTTGGTGTTTTTGAGTTGAAATACTTTTTTACAGATAAAATACACACGGATACTGGTGATGATATTTCCACAACTTTGATCAAAACAAGGTTAAAAGAGATAATCAATCAGGAAGACAAATTAAAGCCTTTATCTGATCAAAAACTGTCAGATATACTTTCCAAAGAGCACAAGAATATTGCAAGAAGAACTGTTCAAAAGTATAGAGAGCAGTTGAGTATTCCTTCTGCTAGGATGCGTAAAGAAATTTAAAACGTATTAAACTTTGTATTATTGCGTCAGATCGTTCTTTTCTTCCAAGTCACTTAGGTTAACCAAACTCCTTATTGAAAAGAGCTATCTTCCTTGTACTACTTCATTTAAAACATTTTAATATATTGGTCATACTTTTAATTAATTTGAAAAGTGAGGATACCATGAAGAAAAAAGGATTGGATGAAAAATTTTTATTCTTGGTCAAAGAAAACAATAATAAGAAATTTTTTACTTTGTTTATTGGGTATTCAGCATTGTTATTTGTAGTACTTGCAGTAATTTCTGTACTATTTGCCCCCTTTTTGGGAGATGAAGCCATAAGTAATTTTGTTCCTAATATGTTTATTAGAATATTCCTTTTGATGATGGCAGTTACTGCTTCTTCAAGTTTAATGTGGCAATCATATAGTGAACTTATGAAGTTTCCCGATAATACTAATGAAAAAGCAATGTGGCTTCAGATTTTATCTCTAGGGGTATTTGGGATTGCTTTTATTCTACCTATGTTCAATATTGATTATGTTGGAGAGAGTTTTGGACGAATAATATCTCATCATATTTATTACATGATAACTCTTGGTATTTTAGTAGGTTACCTTTCTTGGAATAGTA
The DNA here is from genome assembly GCA_027858225.1 of Candidatus Delongbacteria bacterium. Classification (GTDB taxonomy): domain Bacteria; phylum UBA4055; class UBA4055; order UBA4055; family UBA4055; genus WTAK01. The sequence continues at coordinate 16,889 of JAQIDB010000161.1, read as the reverse complement.
AAAATTTCAATAAAATTAAAGAGATCGTCGGGGATACGAATAGAATTTTGTAGTATTACTTCCAGTCGAACACATGTCAAACACATGTCAAACACATGGGTTCGAGCCTACTATACGACCTTATGCATCCATTTTCCACGTTTGAACCAAATAGATAGTCCTATACCTTCGATTATTATCGAAAGTGTTATTGCAAACCAAACCCAGTTTATTCCTAAATTAAAATAATAAGTCGCAATAGCAGCAAAACCAATTTTACCAACCCAGTTAGATATAAAAGCAACAATGGTTGGTGGCGCAGTATCACCCGCTCCGTTGAAAGCAGCAGCATAAACGGTCATTGGAACATTGAAAAGCATTCCTACAAGGACTATAACAAGATAACCACTCCCTGCTTCAATTACTGCTGGATCAGCTGTGAAAATTCCGATTGCTTGTTTTGAAAATGGAATTCCGATAGCCATGATGATCAGAATAAAGACATAGCCGAATTGCAGACCTGTTTTAGTCGTATCTTTGGCACCTTGATGATTATTTTGACCTAAGAACTGACCGACAAGAGTTGAAATTGCAACCCTCATTCCCTGCATAAATATAAAAACGATAGATATCCACTGTATTCCAAAACTAAATGCAGCTACGAAATATGTACCATGATAAGTTATTATCTTTTGAAGGAATATTGCTGATAGTGGTCGCGATAGACTGTTCATTCCGCTCCACATACCGATCTTTAATATTCTCTTTATCATCACAAAATCAGGTATAAAAGTACCTATCCAGCTTAAATTCAATTTTTTATCTTTATAGAGTAGTGTTATGATCCATGATGCAGCAAATAGTTCAGAGATTACAGTTGCCCAAGCGGCACCACTTACACCCATTGCAGGTATAGATCCGAAACCAAATATCAGCATTGGGTCGAGGATTATATTTAGAACACTCATGCCGGTAAATATTAGCATAGGTGTTTTTGTATTACCTGAGGACTGGAAAATAACGCCGGAGGTTGAACCTATCATTATCAAAGGATATCCGAGGAGGAGAATACTGAAATATTCTATTCCGAGTCTTTCTACAACTGGTTCAGCATTGAAAAAGCCAATTATATCAGCTGAAAAGAAATAGGTTATTCCACCTAAAAATAATCCTAAGAAAAGAGCCAATAGTATTGATTGCTCAGCACTCTTAGCTATTCCTTTTTCATTTTTTTCACCGACCATTCTTGAAACAAGAGCAATTGTACCACCAGTAATCAATGTACTTAAAGCTATAAGTACCCAAACTATAGTGGAACTGAGACTGGAACCTGCTGCTTCATTTATACCGAGTTTAGCAATATAAAATCTGTCAACAAAACTTAAGATACTGAACATTATCTCACCCATCATAACAGGTAGCGATAACTTAAGAATTCTTTTTGCTAAGCTTATTTCTTCTTTTATTTCCATTTTATCCTTTAATTGATCCTACTCATAAAATTCAGATACTTCATCAAGACTTTTTCGATCCAGATCAGGAACATAAGTTGGATACTTTGAATATCCTATAGGTAATATCATGAACGGTCTTTCATTATCCGGACGATCCAATATTGCTGTAAGAAAATGCATTGGGCTTGGAGTGTGTGTAACAGTAACCAAACCTGCATTGTGTATTGCTGTTATCAGCATTCCACATGCTAGTCCTACAGATTCATTCACATAATAATTGTTTAATTTATGCCCATCTTTTCTATATTCAAAAACTCTCTTGAAAACAATGATCAACCAAGGTGCTTTTTCCAAAAACGGTTTATTTTCATCTGTCGCTAAAGGACCTAGATCTTCAAGCCATTTATCGCTCATTCTACTTTCATAACTCTCTTTTTCTTCTTTCTCAGCAGCAATTCTGATCTTTTTCTTTAATCCTGAATTTGATACGGCACAGAAAGTCCATGGTTGTTTATGAGCACCAGAGGGAGCTGTTGATGCAGCTTTAATAACATTGTCTATAACTTCTTTTGGAATAGATTTGTCAGAAAATTCTCTTATAGATCGCCTCTGATTCATAAATTGATAAAACGCATCGCTTTCTTCGATCATTTCAGATTCGGTTAATTCATCTTGTTCAAATAGAGTATGTTTGTATCCATTGATCAATATCTTTTTTTCTGGTTTCATATTAAGAATCCTATTTTTTACAAGTTGATCCAAAGTGAAAGCTTAATATATAAAAAATTAAGCAATTTTGCATTAAAAAAGGGTCGATAAAATCAATACCATAATATTTTAATAATTGAAGAAAAAGTAAAAAGGAAATAGCAAAAGGTCACTATTTGACACTTTGCCAATGTTATATTCCATAATATACAAGAACACCAAGAACTGCAGGGGAAGGCTCCCACGCCTTACCGAATGGGGTGTAATAATTGAGGAATAAAAAAAGAGGAATGAAAAAATGAACAAAATAAAGCTATTTCAAGACAAGAAGGTTCGTTCGATATGGAATGAAGAAGAACAGAAGTGGTATTTTTCAGTTGTTGATGTAATTGGGATATTAACTGAGAGTCCTAACCCGAGAAAGTATTGGAGTGTTGTAAAATTACGCTTAAAAAAAGAGGATAGTGAGTTGACTACAATTTGTAGTCAACTGAAAATGGAAGCTAAAGATGGGAAATATTACATGACTGATGTTAGCGATGTTGAAGGATTATTCCGCATAATTCAGTCTATTCCTTCACCAAAGGCAGAGCCTTTTAAACGCTGGTTAGCTAAAGTTGGTTACGAAAGACTTGAGGAGATCGAAAATCCAGAGTTGGCAGCTAAACGAATGAAAGAAATATACCGTCAAAAAGGATATTCTGAGGAATGGATAGAAAAAAGAATGCGTGGTATTGCTGTTCGAGACGAACTAGCTGATGAGTGGAATAAAAGAGGTGTTAAAGAAAATCTAGAATACTCAATTTTAACCGCAGAAATAAGTAAAGCGACATTTGGCATGACACCTTCTGAGTATAGAGATTATAAGAAATTAACAAAAACTAAGCAAAATCTTCGTGATCATATGACAGATCTTGAACTTATATTTACTATGCTAGGAGAAGCTTCTACTACTGAAATAGCAAAGAACAAAGATGCTAAAGGTTTTAGTGAAAACAAAATTGTAGCTACAAAAGGTGGTAAGATAGCTGGTGATGCTCGCAAAAATCTTGAAAATGAGAGTGGAAAAAAAATAGTTACTGATGAAAATTATATTGAAGTTCCTGAGAAGGTTAAAAGATTGAAAGGGAGGAAGTAAAAAAGCGATCAATTGATCGCTTTTTTTAGTATTTAATATGTTTCTACCAGACTTCTAATGCTTCGGTCAACATGGCAAGTTGTTGCTCTTCTTTATACCCAAGCTGTTGCATCGCTCCAGAAGGACAAACTGCCGCACAACTTCCACAACCTTTACAAAGTGCGGAATTGATATGCGCAAACTCTTTACCGTTTCTCCAGAATAAATCAGGAGCTCCATAAGGACATACTGAAACACACATTCCACAACCTGCACAAGCGTCAAGATCTACTTTAGCGATATTTGCTTCAGCGATATATTCACTAGAACTGATGATCATAGTTGCTCTTTCGGAAGCTGCTTTAGCTTGAGAAATAGTCTCTTCCATATTCTTTGGAGAATGAGCAAGGCCGGCAAGATATATACCCTCAGCAGAGAAATCAACCGGGCGAAGTTTCACATGAGCTTCCATGAAGAAGTTATCTTCATTCAGAGGTATTTTCAACATCTGAGATAGTTCACCTGCATCTTCCTGAGGAACCATAGCAGATGCCAGAATAACTCTATCAGGATAAATTAAAGTGTCCATTCCCATAATATGATCTTTATAAGTAACTCTTAAGCCTTTATTTTTAAGAACTAATTGTTTTCCATCAATATCAATTACAGGTTTACTGTCAACATCATATCTTACGAAAACAACACCTAATTCTCTGGCTTCTTTATAATATTTTTCATTGAAACCGTAAGTTCTGATATCTCTGTAAAGAATATGGATATTTATCTTAGGATTAAGTTCTTTAAGACGAATTGCATTCTTAATTGAATGTGTACAACAAACTCTAGAGCAATAAGGTCTATTCTCATCTCTTGAACCAACACATTGAACAAGAACGATATTTTTCATTTTCTTATATTCTTTAATGTTTTTCTCAAAATCTTTCTCAAAATCAAGTTGAGTAATTACATTTTCATTTTCACCATATAAATATTCTGTAGGTTTTGATTCATTTGCACCTGTTGCAATGATAATAACACCATGATCATATTTAATATCTTCATCTTCTCTATTTAAATGAATACTTGTACTAAAGTTACCAACATAACCATCAATATTCGTTATCTTAGCTTCGGTATATAGTTTGATCAATTTATGATCTTCAACTTCATCTCTGAGTTCGGTTAGGTAATCAATTACTTTTTTACCTTCAACAGTCTCGTCAAGTCTATTCAGATTTCCACCTGTACGGTCACTTTTTTCTACAACAGCTACTTCAAAACCTTGGTTTGCTATTGATAGGGCAGAGGTAAGTCCTGATAATCCACCACCAACTACAAGAGCAGTTTGAGTTACATCAAGTGCAATAGAGTGTAATGGTTCAAGCAATCTACCTTTACTGACAGCGATCTTAGTAAGTCTCTTCGCTTTTTCTGTAGCTGCAGGATGGTCATCTTTATGGACCCAACTACATTGATTACGGATATTTGCCATATCAAATAAATATCTGTTTAAACCAGCTTCTCTAATCGTTTCTTGAAATAATTCTTCATGAGTACTTGGCGAACATGATGATACTATAACTCTATTTAATTTATGCTCTTTGATGATCTCTTTCATTTGTTCCTGTGTATCCTGAGAACAAGTAAAAAGATTATCGGAAGCATAGACTACATTCGGCAGTGTTTTAGCGAATTCAACCACTCCTTTCACATCAACAACACTACTGATATTGATACCGCAATGACATACAAAGACACCAATACGAGGTTTTTTACCGATTACATCAATCTCATCAGGATAAACTTTTATAGCTACTTCAGTACCTCTTACATCTGCAAGTATCTCAGCAGCACCAGCAACAGCTCCGGAAGCCTGCATAACAGTTTCAGGGATATCTTTAGGTGAAACTGCAGGTCCACAGACGAAAATACCAGGTCTTGTGGTTTGAATTGGAGAAATGCCGAAATTATCTATAAAATTATATTCATTTAATCTGACACCTAGTTTATCTGAAAGCTCAACTGAAGTATTCTGAGGGTGAAGACCGATAGAAAGAACTACCAAGTCGAATTCTTCAACTCTATGTTTACCGTCATCTTCAACATAATAAAGTTCAAGATTTCCGGTTTCAGCGATCTCTTTTATCTTACCAACTCTACCTCTTACAAATCTTACATCAGCTTCTTTAGCTTTATCATAATATTTATCAAAATCTTTACCATATGCTCTAATATCCATATAGAATATAGTAGGTTCAACTGTTGAAACGTGTTCTTTTGCAATGATAGCTTCTTTCATAGTGTACATACAACAAACAGATGAACAATATGGTGTTTCTTCCGATCTAGAACCGACACATTGGATCCAAGCAATTCTCTTAGGTTCTTTTCCATCTGCAGGTCTTTGAAGATGTCCTGCATAAGGTCCTGATGCTGCTAAAATTCTCTCAAACTGAATACTTGTTACAACATTATCGAATCTTCCGTAGCCGTATTCGTGTAAGGCAGTAGGATTATATTTTTCTGCACCTGTTGCAATTATAATTGATCCGACATTTATTTCCTCTTCCTTATCGATCATATCGTGTACTATTGCTTCAGATTCACAAACAGTTACACATTCCATACAACCGGAACAAATACCACATTCAAGGCACCTTTTGGCTTCTTCTCTAACTTGTTCTTCAGAATAACCCAGTTCATGCTCATCAAAGTTCGTTATTCTTTTCTTAGCATCTTGGAATTCCATAGGAACTCTTTCCTGCTTAATAACGAATTGCTGTGGTTCTTTAGCCGGGATAAGATCTTCTTTTGCAACACGACCTTCTTCCATATCCTGACCTGTCAAGTATCTTTCAATAGAAATTGCAGCTTCATAAGCTTGTCCAACCGCTTCAACAACAGAAGCAGGTCCTTGAACAACATCACCACCTGCAAATACATCAGGTATATTTGTACCGAATGTCAATTCATTTGCAACAATTGTATTCCATGGAGTTGTTTTAACATTACTGTCTTCAAGTATTTTAAGGTCTGACGACTGAGAAACAGCAGCCATTATATTATCATAATCTTCTGTAAATTCTTTACCGGTAGGTTCAGGTCTTCTTCTTCCACTGTCATCCCTCGCACCAAGTTTCATTTCAGAGAACTTGATAGATTTCATCTTACCATTCTCACCTATGATCTCTATAGGATTTGTAAGGAACTTAAAGTTTATTCCTTCTTCTTCAGCAGCAACGATCTCGTGCTTTTCAGCCGGCATTTCTCTTCTTGTTCTACGGTAGATCAAAGTTACATCAGCACCAAGTCTTTTAGCAGTTCTTGCACAGTCTATTGCAGTATTACCACCACCAACTATTGCAACTTTTTTACCGATATCTACTTTTTCACCCCAGTTCACTTTCTTAAGGAAATCAATACCACCGAAAACACCGTCTAAATCTTCACCTTTAATTCTAAGAGATTTACTTAATTGTGCTCCGATACCTACGAAAAATGCTTTATATCCTTTAAGTCTTAATGCTTCAATGTCATCATGAGAATTAATCGGACTATTTACTTGAAGATCAACACCTTCTTTTAATATCTGTTCGATCTCCCAGTCTAATTCATCTCTGTCTAATCTATATGGAGGTATACAAGAACGCATCATACCACCGGCTTTAGCATCTTTCTCAAATACAGTTACCTGATAACCTTTCTGAGCAAGATAGTAAGCACAAGTCATACCTGCTGGTCCAGCACCAATGATACCGATTTTCTCTTTAGTCTTTGCAATAGGAGCTTCTTTTTTATCGAATTCATCCTGATGTGAATGTACATAGTCAGAAATAAATCTTTTAATTGATCTGATAGCCAAAGGATCATCATAGTCACCTCTTCTACAGTCGAGTTCACAAGGGTTGTGACATACTCTACCACAGACAGAAGGAAATGGATTGTTTTGCCTTATAAGATCATAAGCTTCTTTATATTTTCCCTGAGAAACAAGAGCGATATATCCCTGAACATGAATTCCTGACGGACAGGATATCTGACAAGGAGGTAATTCATTCTTGTCAATCACAAAAGCATTCGGTGATGCTTGAGGATATGGTTTGTATATAGCTGTTTTCTCCACCAATTTTTCATCAAATATTGAAACAGTGTTAATAGGGCAGATAGCTGCACATTCACCACAGCCTGTACATTTGTCAAGATCGACAAATCGTGCTTTCTTATTAACTTTCACAGAGAAATTACCTGCTTCACCTTCCACGCCTACAAGATCTGTATTAGTTAAAAGGTCTATATTTAAATGTCTTCCAGCTTCCACAAGTTTAGGAGAGATCACACACATAGCACAGTCATTCGTAGGGAATGTTTTATCTAGCTGAGCCATTGTTCCACCGATGGCAGGTGTTTCTTCCATTAAATATACTTTAAATCCTGATTCTGCAAGGTCTAGGGATGATTGAATCCCTGCGATTCCTGCTCCGATCACAAGTACGGAACCTACTTTATCTTTATCTTTACTCATTTATAATTTCCTTTTTTCTATGCTTATCTATATTATATTAACAAAAGCTACTTGATTAATGAATTTAATCTTTTTTCAGCTCTTGCCTTTTTTCTTATTGCAAATTCTTTTATTATATCTATTAAGTAATTGCTTTCATCTTTGTCGTTCATACACTTACAATTTTTGTTTTCAATATATTTTTTATATAATGCATCTGAATACACTTCTCTTCCCAGGGAATTTCTGATAAGAACAGTTGTAAAACCTTCATCAGATCCTATTCCGCCGACAGATATATCAGCATAATCATTAGCAAAATCATCGCAGGCAATACATGCCGGTCTTGCTATCTTTTCAATGATATCAAGTGGCACTTGTACGCATATACCCGATTTCATGGTTAATATAAGTTTGTCTTTGATGTTTACTTTTACAATATCGTCCATATTAATGTTGTGTATCTTAGCAAATTCTTTCTTTGCAAGATCTTCAAGTGTAAAACATTGTAAACAGAACAGCCCTATTGTAAATATCACCATATCAGCTGGTACAATATTCATAAGCTGCATTTTTCTTATCGCTTTGATCTGACACGGAGTGCCAACTAAAGCCAGTTTTTTTATATTTTTCTTAGCAGATTCCTGGATAACTTTTATTACAGGGAAACAAGAAGCATATTCAGTTCCCAGTTTGTCCAAGTGTAAAGCTTCAGAGAAATATGACCCTGCAGTACCAATTAATTCCTCTTTTGATGTCGCTATTATAGGACCTTTGCCACAAGCTCCTATCCTTTTAGATACAATAGCTCCGTCTATTTTCTTACTATCCAACAGATAAGAAAGCAGATATGTTACTACACCACCGTCAGTTGCTACCTTTTTAACATCTTCGTTTGTAGAACGAGCTGAGAAAACATCAACCCAATTTCCAATAGGAAATTTAGCATCGAATTTTTGTTTCAACTCATCTTCTAATTTTTTAGTCTGCGGGCAGATAAGGTAACAAATTCCACCTTCCAAACACTTTTCCTCATCAGAATATCTAGGATACCCGTCTTCACCCATTTCCAATGCATTAATTCCGTTGGCACTACAAAATGAAACACAACCTCCACACCTGTTACAAAGATCTTTGCTTAAAACTTCTGTCAAAAGGTTGTTGAAGCTAATACCGATATTCTCTTCCATTTTATCCCTCCGGGATCAAATAATTTCAGAAATAAGAACAAAGGGCAAATTCATGCCCTTTGAATTTCAAAACTTACTTAATAGGATTGTCTTTATTGACATTCCATTCCCAGTAAGCACCGTCATAAACTTTTACATTTGGGAATTCCGCAACATCTTTCAATGCTACGAAAACAATTCCTGCTCTGACACTTGAAGCACAATAAAGAATAACTTCTTTGTCAGGTGTGATACCTGCAGCTTTAGCTGCTGCGATTATCTCGTCTTTTGATTTTACAGTATCGTCATCATTGAAAACATTCTTGTTTTCAAAGTGAACAGCACCTTCTATGTGACCTTTTCTTTTAACGTTCTCGTTATCTTTTTCTTTACCATTGTACTCATCATCAGTTCTAACGTCAACGATCACAGTATTTGCGTCTTTCAATTTGCTTTTTACATAAGACATATCAGCATAAAGATCAGCCTGAACAGCTGGTTTGAACTCTGCAGCTTCAACCTCTGTTTTCTTATTTGTTAAAGGTTTTCTTGCCTTTTTCCATCCCTTTATATTACCGTCAAGGATATCCACATCCTTTGCGCCCATATATTTAAGGACCCAGTAAAGTCTTCCGGAAGGATTGTTTGATCCTCCATAGACTATGATCTTTTTGTCAGATGTAATTCCCTGTTCTCCAAGAACTTTTGCGATCTCGTCAGGGCTTTTCAACATTGCTTTTACACCTTCAGTCTTATAGAAAGTATCAAGGTCAACATGTACTGCGCCTTTAGCATGTTTCTTTACATAGTCACCTACCGGTCTTGCTGATACAAGTATCGCTTTATCTTTCTTAACAAGTTTTGCAGCATCTTTTGCTGAAATAACACCACTGAAAAGGAATTGAGTTCCGATTAGTAATATTATTATAATTCCAATATATTTTTTCATTGTAATTCCTTCTAGTTTAAAACTTAACCTGTAATTGTACAATCATCTCATTATCATCGATATCGTTCCACTCTTCATCATTCATGATATAATTGAATTGAAGTCTGGTCCAGTCATTAAAGAAGTAATTAAATCCATAAGTCATAGTTGTGATACTTTGAAAATCTAAAGACATTCCGTCAATTGTTGGATCGTATTCATCAATATCTGTATTTGGATCAAAAGATTCATATTTAAAAATAGGTTGGAAATCCCATTCTGTCATATACATTGCTTGGAAGAAATACCCACTTCGATTTATTGTACCTTGGTGAACCACCAATGGAGTACCATCTCAACCACCTCCAGTAGTGTAAGATCCAATATCTTCGGATTGTATAAATTCTCCTTGCACTAAAAAATTATAACCTTCAAATTGTATCTCTCCACCAATTCTAGATCTTTCATCTTCTGTTTCAGGTGTGTTCTCGTTATAGAACGTACCATATTTGTAACTTCCACCGATGCTGAACATATCCATAGGTGAATATACTAATCTTGCTGCAATAACTTTGTTCTGATTATTATCTTTTGTACCAATATTTTCTTCAGCAAGTGAACCTATTCCATTACCGTTAGTAAAGGCTAAGGCGTATTTGAATTTTGCATATTCTGCCATGTCATAATTTCCTTGGATCAATATTCCAAGGTCTCTATCTGGACTTGCTAAAGTTCTTACAACTAAAGACCTATTTATTGTATGTAAACTTTGACAAGCAGTGTTTAATTCTAAACTGAATGGTGATTTAAATTGTCCCATTGAGATCTTTGCGTAAGGTGCAAGTCGTGAATAAGTTGCAAATCCATCAAGTAAATATGGAAATCCATCAACACTCGTAAAAGGACTAAATTCTAACATAAGATAATAACTAAAATCATATGGAATATTTCCAACGACTCCAAGACGTGCTCTGTTAAATGCAAATCCCATATATCCATCTTGACCATCAATTTGCTTATATTCGAATTGAGGTTGTATATAACCAACTACGCTAACTCCTTCATCAGATGAAGCTTCCATACACTGACCGAATATAGATGTTATTGATAATACGATCAAAAAAGATAACATTGATAATTTTTTCATTTTATCTCCTTTTTAATAAATAGATGAAGAGAAAATAAATTCTCTTCATCGAAGAATACTATTAGTCAGTAACTAATGGTAAATCAGTTGTAGGAATAGCCCATTTATGTGCAATAAGATCATCATAAATCATTGAATTAGCACCATTTTTTAAACTAACTGCATCATATCCAATTACAGTAAGATAAGCAGTAATCATTGATGAAGTTTGACCAGTCCAGCAATAAGTAACGATAGTTTTAGCTGGATCTAGATTTTCAATTACAAGAGGGTTTATTCTGTAGGCAGTATCAATATTGCCATAAGTACCTACATCAGTAGCTACCCAATAATTATTGATAAAGAAATCATCATTTCCAGCTGCAACAGAATCAAGAACGGCAACCCCTGTAACTCCTTTGAATCCGCCATCTAACATAGCAGTGATTCGATTTGCTACAATTTGCTCATCTGTATCACCTACGAAACCAGGTATTGGTAATGAATATGTCATTGTAGCTTCAACAGCATTTGAATCTACCCAACTTGCATGATTAAGTTGAACACATGAACCTGTCCAAGAATCAAGAGTTGAAGTCCAACCACTCATTCCCCAAAGCAATGATTGTGCCTCATAACCGGAAAGTCTTAAAGCCATTACTGCGTGTGCTGCAGATTGACCGGAATAACATGCAACAACGATTGGTTTTCCTCCTGCATTTGCAGCAGCAGTTACAACATCTCCAAGTACTACATTTACAGCATCAGCAATGTGTCCTACTTCGTAGGCTGAAGAAGCTCTGATGTCCATGATGTAGTAATCATTAGTATCATCTTGATCTGTCATAATTGTGTTAACAGCACTAGCAGTTGCATAAAAACCTGTTAACAATGTACCGATATCTTTTCCATGTGAATCAAGATAATTCACAAAATCAGTTGTTGAATTAATTGTTACTTCAACGCTGTCATCATCATCTGAACAGCTTGTTAGAAATATGCTCGTAAGAGCAAACATTACTACTAGTAACATTGTCCATTTCTTTTTCATTTTTTTACCCCTTTTTATTTTAGCCACATCCAATAGAGCACTATTGCTCTATGTCTACCCATTATTTTTAAGAGTTGTTAGTGACTAGTTGTTAGTGGTTAGTAGCGAACCTCTAATCACTCTCCACTCATCACTAATCACTAATCACTGAATTAAAGGCGTACAGCCTTGAATTCTAACCTCAACCACCATCGTCGGTTTCTACTTCATCCACGACAACCCACGATGGGTCAAGCCATTTTTTGTATCCACCTCTAAGGCTCTTTACATTTGTATAACCCATTCTCATCAGAGTTTGAGCAGCAAGAGCTGATCTACCTCCTGATAAACAATAGACTACGATTAATTCATCTTTAGGTGGCATATCCACCATAAGATCATCATCCCAATATTTTTTACTATCGATCATAAATTCCAAAGAGCCTCTTGGAACATTAACAGTAAAAGATTCAGGATAAGGGAATTCATCTGTTTCTTCATCAGCCTGATTGATAAAGCCTTCCTCAAAATCTCCAGGCTCTCTAACATCAATTACTAATCTAAGCTCATTATTATCTAGTTTTGCTTTGAAATCTTCGTAAGTTATCTCAGTAATATCCTTCTTAGCTTCTTGAACCATCTTCTTGTTAGAAGGATACACTCCGTTCTCAGCAAAACCACTTCCGCACCCAACTACAAAAAGGAGTGCAGAAATCAATGCAGATAAATAAATAATTCTTTTCATCTTTTTCTCCTTTTAGTTATAGAGCGGAAAATTTTCCGGTCTTTTCATTCCATTTTACGAAAATATACGCCAATAATATAAATCCAAGTACCAATAGCACAGAACCTGTATAACCTAAATAATCAGGCAAGAATATCTTTTCTGATTTAGGTAGGAAACTATCAAATACAGGAGCAATAAATGCTTTAGTGATAGGTGCCATAATTGTAAAACCAAGGATAGCCATCCAAAGCTTAATGTGACCTTCACCAGCTCTCCATAAAGTACCAATTGCACATCCACCCGCTATAGTCATTCCAAGGCCAAAAATTGTACCACCAATAAGTGCTTTAGCCCAGAAGCTAGGATATACAGCCTTCATTTCAATAGCTCTTACAGCAGTTTCAGCAACGTTTCCGACACCGAAATATTTAAGTGCAGTGAAACCGAAGATAAGTATCAGTAAACTCAGCATGATTGCTACTGGAGCCGAAGACTCGCCTGTCATGAACGGTTCTCTGAAAGCTCTAACGATACAAAATCTAGATCTTTGCAGGATAAGTCCAAGTGTAAGACCGATAATCACGTGCCATCCAAGGATCTTCATTCCAGATGTACCATCACCAGTATAACTACTGATTACATAGAAAGTACTCGCAAGTAATACCCATGCAAACCATCTCTGCCATCCCATGCCAGCTTTAGTTCCAGGTAGGAAAGTATATGATTTACCCATACTGACATTTGGAAATGCTTCCATTTCCCAGAGGATATATTTCATAGCAAGAAAAGTACCGATTAAAAATCCTGCAGTAAGAAATAAAGCACCGCCTGATAAAGCCGGAACACCGGATAAAAATCCTCCAGTAGTACATCCTACACCAACTATTGCGCCAATACCCATTAAAGCACCACCGATAAAACCTTTAACAAGTTCACCGAAAGGAGCTATTTTGATACTGAATTCTTTTGAGAACAAAGAAGATATCAATGCTCCAAGAACGATCGTGATATTCAGAATAGCCACAGTATGCATGTTAATTGCAGTACCAGTTGCCATACTATCAAATCCCAAAGAACCGAAAAGATTCTGACCGATATTTAAATATCCGCCACTTCCTCCCCAAGGATACTTGATCACGAAAAGTAGTAGGTTGAGTATTGCAAGTAAAACTCCACCGAACCACATTGGCCAGCTTTTTGCGAAAATACTATCATATAATTCTCTTAATATACCTTTTTTAAACACGGCATACTCCTGTTATGATTTTTTGATGTAGAATTTATTTACTCCATCAGCTTCTTCTACTGCAAGGAATTCATTTCCTGTTTTCTCACACCATGCAGGTACATCTGTCTTAGAACCCGGGTCAGTACCTTGCATTTCAAGTACTTGTCCAACTTCCATTCCTTTGATAGCCTTGCTAAGCTTAATGATAGGCATTGGGCATGATAACCCTTTACAATCCAAACTTTGATCAAAATCCATTTTTAACTCCTTTTGTTAAATTTATTTTTTCCATTCTGTTTTTAATTCTTTCTCGATCATTTCCTTAACTTTTTTCTCGTGATCACCTTCAGGATGTAATTTCTGATTGATAATTTCACATCGAAGTTCCTGAACGAATCTATCAAGTTCTTTCGCTTCTTTGTATTGTTCTTTAGGAACGTATCCTTCTTTAATGGCCATTCCTCTCAGAACATCAAGAACATCTGAAAATTTCACCCCTTGAGGGCAAAGTGCATAACATGTATAACACCTTGAGCACATCCATAGAATATCAGAAGACAACACTTCTTTTTTCATTCCAAGGATACACATTCTAATGATCTTTCTAGGATCATAGTCTTCATTCACTTCAGCAACAGGGCATGCAGCGGTACATGTACCACAAGTGAAACATCTCTGAATATGTTCAGCACCCGGTAGAGCAGCTATCTCGTTTTTAAAGTTAGCATCCATTTCGCTTAAAATAATTTTATCCATTTCTATATCCCTTTAATCATTATTTATCTTTCTACGCAGTGGGAAGGCGTGGGAGCCTTCCCCTACGAACTAACCACTGACCACTAGTCACTAACCACTTTTAAAAAGCATCCGGAATGCTTTTAAGTTCTTCAAATGAGAATACAGGTCCATCGATACAAACATACTTTGAACCGATACCACATCTACCGCATTTACCAATACCACACTTCATTCTTCTTTCCAGAGAAGTGTAAATTCTTTTATCATCAAACCCGAGCTTCTTAAGAACAGGTAGAGTAAATTTTATCATAATAGGAGGACCACAAACAATAGCCCATGCACTTGGATCAGGAGAGACTTGTTCAGTAATTGTAGGTACGAATCCACAATACTTATCCCATCCCTCAACAGGAGTGTCAATAGTCAGGTGAAGAGTAAGATCATCTCTTTTGTCCCATTCTGCCAATTCATCTTTATATATTAATAAATCAGGGTTCCTTGCACCATAAATAACTGTGATGGCACCATAATCTTCTCTATGTTCTAACATGTAAATAAGCATAGATCTTAAAGTGGTGAAAGCAAATCCACCGCCAATAATAACTACATCTTTACCCTTTAATTTCTCAAGTGGATACCAATTACCCAATGGGCCACGAATACCGATAACATCACCTACATTTAAGTAATGAATTTCGTTAGTAACAGATCCTGTCCTATTAACAGTAAACTTCAGTATTCCTTCTTCTGTAGGAGAAGAAGCTATCCCGAAAGGAGATTCTCCCTTACCTAAAATAGAGAATTCACAGAATTGTCCTGGCATATAATCAAATTTATCTTCTTCGTTTACAAACGATAGATCAAAAGTACGAAGAGAACCATCAGGATTTTCTGACAAAATCTTCTCAACTTTCATTGGTATAGGAATGTATGCATTATTACACATTTATATAGTCCTTAATTTTTATGTTAGAACACATTTATATTGTCCTTAGTTAATATTCTAATACTTTTTTTATAACTTCTCTGATATCCAGATTAACTGGACACACACTTACACATCTTCCACATCCTGTACAAAGATCAACTTCGTAGTTATCCTTAAAATAATTATATTTATGCATTATTCTCTGTCTAACTCTCTGAACAGCCACACCTCTAGGGTTGTGACCTGAAGCTTCCTTAGTGAACAATTGGAACATACATGAATCCCAAAGTCTAACTCTGCTGCCTTTTCCATCTTTTCCTTCATCATCCATATCAAAACAATGACATGTTGGACAAACGTAAGTACAAGCTCCACAGTTAATGCATTTTGCAGAGATTTCATCCCAGATAGGTTCGTCCCATACTTTTGCAAGTTTATCATGAACAGGTTTCGTATCGACTTTTTCACCGAGATATGAATCTGCAGCAGCTTTAAGTTTCTCGATTTCTTTTACGTCATTGTCATCAGCCTTTTCAGCTTTATCATAGCTCTCAAGGAATTTTTTACCTTTATCACTGATTCCTTCCATAACATAGTGATCTGCAGTTTCAACAACAAAAACATCTGAACCTCTCTTATCGAACGGACTTCCGTCAAACCAATGGCAGAAACAAGTTGATAAAGGTTCATTACAAGCTAAGTTGAATACTAAGCAGTTGTCATATTTCTGTTTCCAGTATGGATCTTTGAAATAATTTTTTTCAGGATGCTGGTGAGCATCTCCAAAAACACTGTCAAGCATCTTTAAACTTTTGGTATCACAATTTCTAATACCCCACAGTGCGAAAGGTTTCTCATTTCTCTCAGGAACTTTCAAGCCATCTTTAGAATACTTGAAAAGAATTTCTGCCTGAGGGAAGAATACTTCCTTAGCGGATTTAGTAGTGTTATAAATAGAATGATCTATTTCAAGTGCAGTCTCGATCTTTGCAAAAGTGGTCTTTTTCCCATGTTCAACAGGAGCATAGACTGAATACTCTTTGTTCAAGTGATCAATAAATTCATTCAGTTTTGTTTTTTTTATCTTAAGCATACCCAACCTATTAATATTACATTATAAAGTCTTGTTTCTCATTTTCACAGAAAGATACCATTGCTGGTTTTTCATTTATATCCAATCCTGCAGTATAGTCAAATCTATCTTTCACTGATTGTTCTACTTTCTTATTCATAATTCTAAGGTCAAGGTCAACTGG
>JAQIDB010000061.1 GCA_027858225.1 Candidatus Delongbacteria bacterium | reverse complement strand
GCACCAGCTCCAATAACAGCCATATCATCAGGAAGAAATTCTTGTTCAAATATATCATCTGTTGTAATGATTTTATCCCCGTAATCTTGCCAAGAATTTGGAATAATAGGAGAAGAACCATTCGCAATGATAATAGTGTCAGCAATAACCTTTATTCCGTCAACGTCAAGAACGTTAGGTTCAACGAATCGTGCAAAACCTTCAATATTCTTATCGCCAAGTTTGTCAACTGATTTTAGAACACCACTGACAAAATGATCCCTTAATGAACGCACATATTTCATCATTTCCACTTTATCCAGAATCAATTTATCGCTGTTTTTTATTCCCTGCTGTTTAAAAGAATGTCGATTATAAAAATCGTTGGCAATTTGTATAAAAACTTTTGAAGGCATACAGCCAACCCGTGCGCAGGTTGTTCCGTATTGACCACCGTTAATCAGAACACAGTCTGGAGTTACCTTGTATACCTCTTTAAATGCTGATAAACCCGCTGTTCCTGCTCCGATAACAGCCACTTTTACTTTTTTATCATTCATAATGCATACTCCTTTTTGTTACTTCCTTTTGAGGGTCGACCTAACTACAGAGCACACCCTTTGCTGTATCCATCCCGTCCTCGATTAGAATAAAGACCTACGTGACTCCGCCTTTATTGTCGTCTCATGCCTCACATTTACTTCAATTTTCTAATTTGTTCCTCTACTTCTGCTGCACCATCGGCATAGAATTTTTCTTCATCGGGAGCGAGTTCGTGGAGCAATCTCAAAAACTCTCCAATGTGTACGCGCTCTTCATTAGCTATATCCTTGAGCACTGCCACGGCCAGCTTGTTATCAGTTGACTCGGCAAGTTGCATGTACAACTGCGTCGCTTCGCATTCCGTAGCCATCACGAAACGAATTGCTCTGACAAGCTCTGTATCCGTGAGCTTCCTGTTATTTGCTAACCCTGAAAAAGGTGATTCGAATGTTGCCATATCTATTCTCCTTATTGTTTATTTCTTGCTTTCCATTATTTTCCTGATAACACTTATATCTCGTTTTCGTTTGTACAAAGGTGTGCTGTCATTTTCAAACATAGAAATGTTTTTATTGTATGACTTTCTTGAATCAGATTTATAGATTAAACCCAGTGGCCATGGTTCTCTTTCCAATGATTTTTCAAATGCTTTAACTCTATTGGTTGGGTCATAATCTTTACCAACAACGTAAGTATTATCTCTGACCCGCTTCTCCAGCCAATACAATGGATAGCTCGTTCATCGTTTACCCCTATTAATTTCGGATTTTAGACTGGGATCAAAGACCAAGCATGACCAGCCCAAAATCGTCAGTATATATTAGTAGTATGTTTCTTTTTTTACAGTATTAAGCTTTCCACAATCCATGCTTATTACACTCTTCTCTTACGATTTCAACATCAGCTTTTGAAACAGGGAAAACCGCTTCAGGTAGATCACCTGGGTTGAGATCTTTTCTGTAGACTATACCATCTTTTGCAATTACTTCAATCATTTCTATCCAATGAGTATCTTCCATAGGGTGGGAAACTTCTCCTACTTTTACTTTGATTCCGCCGTTCACTTCTTCAACTATCGGAACATGCTTTTCTTTTGCACCATCAACTGTCTTTTCTTTAAGTAACTTCATATCTTGTCCGCAGCAAACAAGCGTTCCTTCTCCTGCTCCAATAACCTCTGCAACGATTCCGCATACTTCACATCTGTAAATCTGTTTTTTTTCAGTAGCCATTTTAATCCTCCTGGATTTTATTTTAGTTTTACCTGCCCTGAGCGATTCAAGAAGAATCTCATTTATAATATTGAGATTCTTCGTGAAAAGCGGAAATAGAATTTTTCGGATAGGCAATTTTTATAAATATAACATATCTATTTACCTTCTGAATCTTTAATGAATTTATAGTAATCCGTATCAGTGGTCATAATAAGAGTATTTTTCTTATCCATAGTTTCCTTGTAAGTTTCCAATGTTTTCAGAAATTCATAAAATCCTGGATCACGGTTGTAAGCATTTGCATAGATTTGAATTGCTTTTGCATCGGCACGACCGATAATTTCTTGAGCAGTTTTATAGGCACCAGATTGGATTAAATCCAATTCTCGTTGCATTTTTCCCAGGATCTCAGCTGAATTACCCTGTCCTTCAGACCGGTATTTTGCAGCAATTTTCTGGCGTTCAGAAATCATTCGTTCATACACTTTTTGCCCAACTTCATCATTATAATTAATTCTTTTTACTTTCACATCAATCAATTGAATTCCATATTCTTCACAAAGCTTTGAAGATAATCGAAATATCTGATCTGCAATTTCTCTTCTACCCAGAACGATTTTTTCTTCTATATCTCCACTTGAATAACTTTCTTCATATTCTTCTGTAAAATTTAAGGTTCTCTTGGAATTTCTTACAATTTCAATCAGAGTATTTGAACTGACAACATCACGGGTCGTTCCACTAATAATGTCATCAAGACGACCATGTGCAAAAGATTCACTCCGAACAGTTTGGTAAAATTTAAGAGGATCTACGATTTTCCAACGTGAGAAAGTATCCAGCCAGATATATCTCTTATCTGAAGTTGGAATTTGCTTAGGCTCACCATCCCATTCAAGTACTCTCTTCTCAAAGAAGTGAACAGTTTGAATAAAAGGAATTTTGATATGCAGTCCTGCCTTAATTACTGTGCCACCAACTGGATCACCAAATTGGGTAATGATCGCTTGTTGTCTTTCCCCTAGGATGTAAAGAGG